>DASYQW010000053.1 GCA_036005065.1 Candidatus Methylomirabilota bacterium
CCGAGCGACTTGGACATCTTCGCGCTGTCGATGTTCACGAAGCCGTTGTGGATCCAGTACCGGACGAAGGGCTGGTCGGTGGCGGCCTCGGACTGCGCGATCTCGTTCTCGTGGTGCGGGAAGATGAGGTCCTGACCGCCGCCGTGGACGTCGAAGGTCTCGCCGAGGTACTTCATGGACATGGCCGAGCACTCGATGTGCCATCCCGGCCGGCCCCGGCCCCACGGGCTGTCCCACCACGGCTCCCCCGGCTTCGAGGCCTTCCAGAGGGCGAAGTCGAGCGGATCACGCTTTCGCTCGTCGACCTCGACCCGGGCGCCCGCCTGGAGGTCCTCGAGCTCGCGGCCCGACAGCCGCCCGTAGCGCGGAAACCGGCGCACTGCGAAGTAGACGTCGCCGTCGACCGTGTAGGCCATCCCGGCGGTCAGGAGACGCTCGATCAGGGCGATCATCTCCGGGATGTGCTCGGTCGCCCGCGGGGCGTATCCGGGCCGCTCGGGCGGCGCCACCCCGAGCCAGGCCATGTCCTCCTGGTAGGCCCGGATGTACCGCTCGGTCAGGCTTCGCCAGTCTTCGCCCGTCTCGGCGGCCCGGGCGATGATCTTGTCCTCCACGTCGGTGAAGTTCTTCACGAAGCGGACCCGGTAGCCGCGGAAGGTCAGGTAGCGCCGGATCACGTCGAAGACGAGGGCGCTCCGGGCGTGGCCGACGTGGGCCTGGTCGTAGGCGGTCACGCCGCAGACGTACATCCCGATCTGACCCGGCGTGAGGGGAACGATCTCCTCCTTCTGGCGAGTCAGCGAGTTGTAGACGTGCAGGCTCACCCGGCCACCTCCACCAGCGCCACCGCCATCGCCGCGATGCCCTCGTGCCGCCCGAGCGCACCGAGGCCCTCGGCGTGCTTGGCCTTGACACTCACCCGGCCCGGCTCGAGGGTCAGCGTGGCCGCCAGCCGCTTCTGCATGGCGTCGAGCCACTCCCCGAGACGCGGGCTCTCGGCGACGATCGTGGCGTCGATGTTGACGACCCGCCCCCCGTGGGCCCGGACCCGCGCCAGGACCTCGGCCAGGAGGGGGAGACTCGCCGCCCCGCGGTACCGCGGGTCGGAGTCGGGGAAGTGCCGGCCCAGATCGCCGAGCGCGAGGGCCCCCAGGAGGGCGTCCGCCACGGCGTGGGTCAGGACGTCGGCGTCCGAGTGTCCTCCGAGCCCGCGCTCGGCGGGCACCTCCACGCCGCCGAGGACCAGTGGACGGCCCGCGGCGAACGGATGGACGTCGAAGCCGAACCCGACCCGCGTCAACGTGCCTTTCGCTTCCACAGGAGGGCCCGCGCCAACCCGAGGTCATCGGGCCGCGTGATCTTCACGTTCCCCGGCAGCCCGGGAACCACCCGCACCGGCGCGCCCAGGCGCTCGACGAGCGCCGCATCGTCGGTCGCCAGCAGCCCGTCGGCCGCCGCGCGCCGATGCGCCTCCCGCAGCAGGGCGGCCCGAAAGGCCTGCGGGGTCTGGATCGCCCAGAGCCCGTCGCGGTCCACCGTCGCCGTGACCCAGCCCTCCGCCGCGCGCTTCAGCGTCTCCGCGATGGGCAGGGCCGCGACCGCGGCACCGTGCGCGCGGGCTTCGGCCAGGACACCCGTCACGAGCTCGGGCGTCACGCAGGGCCGGACCCCGTCGTGGACGACGATCCA
>DASYQW010000054.1 GCA_036005065.1 Candidatus Methylomirabilota bacterium
TCGATCGCCTGCCGTCGGCCGACGACCTGCGCCGCGCCCTCGACGCCACGATCCCCAGCGGCGGCTACTTCGCCGACGTCCACGGGTCCCCGGCCTACCGGCGTCGTGTCACGTACTACTACGCCGAGCAAATCCGCGCCGAGCTCGCGGGAGCCGCGAAATGAGCTACGTCGTCAACGGCAAAAAGATCTCCGCCGAACCCCGGGCCGGCCAGTGCCTGCGGACCTTCCTGCGCGAGCGCGGATTCTTCGGCGTCAAGAAGGGCTGCGACGCGGGGGACTGCGGGGCGTGCACGGTCTGGGTCGATGGCGCGCCCGTCCACAGCTGCCTCATGCCGGCGTTTCGCGCGGGCGGTCGCCAGGTCACGACAATCGAGGGACTCGCCCAGGGCGGAAAGCTCCATCCCATGCAGCAGGCGTTTCTCGACGCCCAGGCCTTCCAGTGCGGCTTCTGCTCGGCCGGCATGATCATGACGGCGGCGTCGCTCGACGACGCGGCCCGAGCCGACCTGCCTCGCGCGCTGAAAGGGAGCCTCTGCCGGTGCACGGGGTATCACGCCGTTGACGACGCCATCCGCGGCATCGTGTCCACGGAGGACGACGTCGCCGGCAAGGTCTGCGGCGCGAGTCTCAACAACCCCTTCGGCAAGGCGATCGTCACCGGCCAGGCTCGTTACACCTTGGACGTCGCCATGGGGGGAACGCTCCATCTCAAGGTGGTGCGCTCGCCGCACGCGCACGCCCGCATCGTGCGCATCGACCGCGACAAGGCCCTGGCCGTCCCCGGCGTCGTCGCCGTCTTCACCTGGGAGGATGTGCCCCGGCGGCTTTACAGCACGGCGACGCACGAGGAGCACCTCGTGGATCCCGACGACACCTACGTCCTCGACGACACCGTCCGGTTCGTCGGCCAGCGGGTCGCCGCCGTCGTCGCCGAGACGGTCGCCGCCGCGGAGGCCGGGTGCCGGGCACTCGAGGTGGCGTACGAGCCGCTGCCCGCGGTCTTCGACCCGGAGCAGGCGATGGAGCCGGGCGCGCCGATCCTGCACGACAAGGACGGCGAGGCGAGAGGCAACATCTACGTCGACATCCACGGCGAGATCGGCAGTGTCGATGCCGGCTTCAAGGCGGCGGACGCCGTTCACGAGCGGACCTACTCGACTTCGCGGGTCCAGCACGTGCATCTGGAGACGCACGGCACCATCGCCTGGAAGGCCGAGGACGGACGACTGCACGTCCGGACCAGCTCTCAGGCGCCCTTCATCACCAAGCAGAAGCTCTGCTACCTGTTCGGTCTGTTTCCGCGCAACGTCCACGTCTTCACCGAGCGGGTGGGCGGCGGGTTCGGCGGCAAGCAGGAGATGATCTCCGAGGATCTCTGCGTCCTCGCCACGCTGAAGCTGGGTCGGCCCGTGATGTGGGAGTTCACCCGGGAGGAGCAGTTCATCGGCGCGACCACGCGCCACCCCATGACCATCGACGTCAAGGTCGGCGCCAAACGCGACGGCACCCTGACCGCGATGCAGGTGCGCGTGGTGTCGAACACCGGCGCCTACGGCGGCCACGCCGGCGAGACGCTGGCGGCGGCCCTGGGCAATCCGCTGGTCGTGTACCGCTGCCCGAACAAGAAGGCCGACGGCTACGCGGTCTACACCAACATGGTGCCGGCCGGCGGCTTCCGCGGCTATGGCTCCTCGCAGACGACCTTCGCCATCGAATCCGCCATGGACGAGCTGGCCCAGCTCCTGGAGATGGATCCGTTCGAGATCCGCCGCAAGAACATGATCCACCCCGGCGACATGATGGAGTCCATCTGGAAGGAGCCGTCGGACATCGAGTTCGGCAGCTACGGCCTCGACCAGTGCCTGGACCTCGTCGAGAAAGCCCTGGCCAGCGGGCGGGGATTGCCCAAGCCGGACGGCGACGACTGGGTGGAGGGCACAGGGGTCGCGCTCGCCATGCTGGATTCCGGCCCGCCCACCGAACATCGCTCGGGCGCCGAGATGACGCTTCGGCCCGACGGCAGCTATCACGTTGCCGTCGGCTCCACGGAGATGGGCAACGGATCGGTGACCTCGCACCGCCAGATCGCCGCGTCCGTCCTCGGCTGCCGGGCCGATCGCATCGCGATCATCAACGCCGACACCGATCTCACTCCCTACGACACGGGCACCTTCGCGAGCACGGGCACCGTCGTTGCTGGGCAGGCGGTCGCCCTGGCCGCCGCGGCCCTGCGGGACAACATCCTGGCCTTCGCCGGTCGTCACACCGGGATGGCGCCGTCCGCCTGCCGCCTCGAGGCCGAGGCCGTCGTCTGCGGTACGCGGCGGATCTCGCTCTCCGACCTTCACGAGGCCGGCACGCGCGCCGGACATCGCTTCGAGCTCAGACGCAAAGCCTATCTGTCGCCGCGCACTGTCGCCTTCAACGCCCACGGCGTCCGCGTCGCGGTTCACCGCATCACCGGCCAGGTCGACGTTCTGCACAGCGTACACGCGGCGGACATCGGTCGCTTGATCAACCCAATGCAGTGTCGCGGTCAGATCGACGGCGCGATCGCCATGGGCTTCGGGTGGGCGCTCTACGAGAAGATGGTGTACGACGAGCGCGGCGCGATGGTGAATGCGTCGCTGCGCAACTACCGCATCCCAGCCTTCGCCGACGTGCCGCGCAGCGAGGTCTACTTCGCCGACACGCACGACACGATCGGGCCGCTCGGCGCCAAGTCACAGGGGGAGTGCGCGATCAATCCCGTGGCGCCCGCCATTGCCAACGCGGTGGCGAACGCCACCGGCGTGCGGTTTGTGGATCTCCCACTGTCTCCCGAGCGGATCTTCGACAGGCTCGGTGGAGCTCCGGACAGGCCCTCCTGATCCACGCTTAAGCGCCGTTGGATTCGCCCGGGCTGCCAAGAGGCAGCCCGCCTGTCGCTATCGCGCTGAGTCCGCGCTTACCGATAACGGTTGCCGGCCGCTTTGCTGGGCATCCACGGCCGCATCATCTCGTTGTCTTCGTGGTCGATGATGTGGCAATGCCAGACGTAACCGGGACCACCCGGATAGCCGCCCTTTCCTATGTGTGACGGATTGGGATCGGTGGGGTCAAACCCAAAATGGTTCCGGCCAGTGTAGTTGATGGCGGTTCCTTTGGAGGACGCCTGCAGATGCTGCGGCGCAAAGCGGACGGCGACGCGCGTCACGTGGCCTGTCGACGCGATGACGGTATCTTTCCAGCCAGCTTCCTCGGGTCTCGCCGGTCCAGTCAAGCCGTCGGTCTGCGGCTGGGGGGTGAGAAAGAATTTCGTAACATCCGGGTTGCCGCCAATAGCCCCGGCTTTGTTGCGAGTGTCATACGCCCGTGGTGGGCCATACCCGACGATACAACGGCCGCCTGGGAAGGCGGCATCGTACGCCGCGCCGTACGCCACCAAGTCGAAGGGAATCCGCTCGATGGCCTGAAACTGCACCAGATGTATGTGGATTGGATGGTTGTCATTGCTCAAGTCGATGAGGTCCCAGATCTCGGTAGATCCCAGCTGTGGGAATTCCGTCTGCCAGTTGCCAGCGACCTCGGCGGCGTCTGAAACGGGAGTCTTCGCGTCCGGTCTGAGACCGTGATACTTGCTGTTGTTCAGCAGGAGCTCGAGGATGGGGTCTGTCGCCGATTTCGGGGGAAAATGACAACCGCCCGAACCGAAGGTCGGGTTGAGGGTCAACTGCCGATAGGCCTGAACCTTGGTCCCATCCACGATGGGAGAGCCGAGGGGCAGACCTCCCTTTGTGCCAGGAAGACGCACGATCTTCCCCAAGCTCGGGGCCACCGTGCTCCCAGGGCCGCGCAGGGGCCGGCCGCCGTTCGGGTCGTAACTGTCATCGGCCCCCCCGGTCTCTCCAACCACGAATTGTATGACCCTGTCGTGCAGCCCGGGGATGAACTTTGCGAAGGCGCTCGGATACGGTGTCACGGCATCATTGCGAACGGTGATCTTTTTGCCCCTGAATCGAGCGAAGTCCACGATGATGTCGTAGCGCTCAGCCGGTGAGAAGAGTAGGCGGTCGACCCGCACCGGAGCGTCGAGCAAGCCGCCGTCGGTGCTGATCACATGAAATGGCACATTGATTTCATTGTCTGCGCACGCGCTCTGCGGTGGCCTCACCAGGTCGAAGGTCTCCACACAGAATTGAAGGTTGAAGAAGCGGGTATTCGCGCCATTCAGGAGCCGGAAGCGGTAGCGCCTGGCGTTCACGTTTAGCTTTGGCCAGCTCTTGCCGTTGACGACGATGACGTCACCGAAGAACTCTGGCATCCAATAGGGATGAACGTTCGCGTCCTGGAGCGGACCGTCGAGACCGGATGGGTATCCATCCGGGAATAACAACTGACCATTGGTGTCGAACTGGCGATCCTGGATGACGAGCTCGACTTCCTGGCGCCCTGTGGGCAGCTTCCCTTTTCCCGGCACTCCGTCGTCGCCATTACCCCGGATGAAGTAGAACGCGGCCAAGCTGGCAAAGACGTTCAAGCGTGTGCCGCCCAGGGTGTGGTCGTGGAACCACAAGGTGGCGGGTTCCTGGGTGTTCGGATATTGATAGACGTTGCTGACAAAGCCTGATCCTCTGCGCCCTTTGTCCGGCCGGTCTGCCAAAGCCCCTTCGCCTCCCGGGGTCCACCACTGGTCCGGTCCTCCGTCGAATGCCGAGGGGGTCTCAGCGCCATGCAGATGAGTTACGGCCGGCTGAGGGCCCCGAAAGGGTTGGGGGTTTCCCTGCCCGTTGACCTTCATCGGTGCCGAAAGAGGGTTGGCCCAATGAAGGCTCATGTCTCCGGTGAGGAAATTCTGAAGGCTCGGACCCAGCGGGTTCGTGAATGGCGCCGGCGCATCGGGGGCCGGATAGAGATGGTTTCGGTAGTCCACGACGGTTTGGCGACCCCTCGTCACGACCACGGTATAGCCGGGGTAGAGTCCTTTGGCTGGCGATGGAGGATAATGACTATCTGACTGGTCGATCCCATAGCCGAACACCATCGTGCCCGCAGAGAAAGGAGCAGGAAGCTTGGCGTAGAACGAATCGGGCAGGATCTTCTGCTGGAACTCCTCAAACCTCACTCGATACGGCTGATCCCCGGTGACCCTACCGAGGACGGAAAAATCCGGCAAGTCATCTACGAACTGGGGCACCGTACTGGCGTCCAGCGGCGTCTGAGGTATCAATTTGCTTGCGAAGGCACTGGACACGATGGCGGCGAACAACAAGGCCGAAGCTCCCACGAGCCCTGGACGCCACCAGCTTCTCCGAACCGTCATGAATTGGCCTCCATTCCAGTCAGCCTGTATGCTCTGTATCGCGGATTTCCGGTTCCGCATTCTCGGAGGGTCCGGCTCAGCGGCACGCCAGCGGAGCTCAGCCGCGACGACGCCGTGGTCCGGACCTATCTCGGCGGCTGATCGGCGTTCGCCTTCCGGATCTCGGCGTTCAGGGCCGGGATGATGGCGTGCAGGTCGCCGATGATCGCGTAGTCGGCGCGGGCGACCATCGGCGCCTCCGGGTCGGTGTTGATGGCGAGGATGCGCTTGGCGCCCTTGCAGCCGACCAGGTGCTGGATGGCCCCGCTGATGCCGCACGCGATGTAGAGCTCGGGCGCGACCCGCGTTCCGGTCTGGCCGACCTGGTCCGCGTGCGGACGCCAGCCCTGGCTGGTGACCACCCGCGAGCAGCCGACCGCGCCCCGCAGGAGGCTCGCCAGCTCCTCGAGCGCCTTGAACCCCTCGGGGCTGCCGACGCCGCGGCCCCCGCTGACCACGACGCGCGCGTCCGTCAGCGAGATCCCGCCGCGGGTGGCCTCGATCCGCGCCGTCACGCGGACCCGGAGGTCCCCCTCGGCGAGGGCGGGTGTGACGGGCTTGACCGCGGCGGGAGCGAGGACGGGCGCCTCTTCGGCCGGCACCGCCTGGGGGGCGACGGTCAGGAGCTTGACCGTCCCGCCGAGCCACGACTCCTCCAGCAGGCTGCCGCCCCAGCGGAGGCGCGTGACGCGGTAGCGCTCGCCGGGCTCGACTTCCGTGCAGTTGGCGGCCATCGGCAAGGCCATCCTCGCCGCCACGTGCGCCATCACCTCGTTGCCGCGATCGGTGCCGGCCGCCAGGACCGCCTGCGGGCGCTCGGCCTCGATGATCCCGACGAGGCCCTGGGCCCAGGCCGCCGGCGCATACTCGTCGAGGCGCTCGTGCTGGACCAGGTGCGCGACGGCCACCCCGTACGGCGCCAGGCGGGCCACGAGCGGCTCGGCGTCCGCGCCCACGAGCACGGCGTGAAGAGGCAGGCCCAGGCGGTGAGCGAGCCGCCGCCCGAGCGTGAGCACCTCCAGCGAGCGCTCGTTGAGGCGCCCGCGCTCGTGTTCCGCGACACCGAGGATCACAGGACCCCCAGCGCGCGGAAGATCTCGACGGCCCGGGCCGCGGCTTCGGGGCCCCGGCCGAGGATCTCCACCTGCCCGCCCCGCTCCTTCGGGGGCTTGAGCCGCGCCTTCTCGAGCCCTCCCCCGCTCCTCTGCGGCGCGATCTGCTCGATCGCCTTCTTCTTGGCCCGGAGCCGTCCGGGGAGCGAGGGGTAGCGGGGAAGGTTGAGACCTTCCTTGACGGTCAGGACGGCCGGGAGCGCGACCTCGAAGATCTCCCAGCCCCCGGAGGCCTCGCGCTTGGCGACGACGCGACCGTCCCGCACCTCCAGCGCCTTGACCCCGGTGACGCACGGCCGGTCCAGGGCGTGCGCCACGCGGATGCCGACCTGGTAGTCGCCGGTGTCCGCCGCCTCGTTGCCGAAGAGCAGGAGGTCGTATTCGACGCCGGCCGCGCGCTCCGCCCGGACGGCGTCCACGATGGCCGCCGCCGTCGCCATGGGGTCCCACTCACGGCCGTCCGTTTCCAGCAGCACCGCGCGGTCGAGGCCGAGCGCCATGGCATCGCGGAGCTGCTCGGTGGCCGCCGGGGGGCCCAGCGTCAGGACGACACCGCTGCCGCCGTGGGCGGCGACGAGGCGGACGGCCTCTTCCACGGCGCATTCCTCGTGCGGGCTGATGGTGAAGCCGAGGTAGCGGGTGTCGATCTCCTGCGCGTCCGCGGTCAGCATGATCTTCCCGGCCACCGCCGGGACGCGCTTCACGCACACCAGCACGTTCATCGTCGCCGGCCGCTCACTGCTTCATCCGCGTGTTCTCGGGGTCGAAGAGGGGCGTGCTGCCCACGACGGCGACGGTGACCGGGTAGCGCTCGCCGAAATACTCGACGGCCAGGCGCGCCCCCACCGTCGCGTGTTCGGGCGGCAGGTAGCCGAGGAGGAGGTACTTGCCCACCGACGGTCCGGCGCCCGCGCTGGTCACGTAGGACCGGCGCCCCCGGCGGTCGACCAGGGGTGCGCCCTCGGGGGTCAGGATCGGCTCTCGCCCCAGCATGTACCGCGGCACGCCCGACGCGGAGACGTGGCTGTCCACCGTCAGCGTGCAGAGCACCGCTGCCGGTGGCTCGGCCCGCTGCCGGAGGTAGGCCTCCTTGCCGAGGAAGGGCTGGGGCTTCACCGTCGGTCGGGTCAGGCCGGCTTCCACCAGGTTGTACTCCTGCTCGAGCTCGTTGCCATAGGCGCGGTATCCCTTCTCGAGCCGGCCGGTCGTGCCGTAGACGCCGATGCCGACCGGCGCCACGCCGTGCGCCTGCCCCGCCTCCCACAAGAGGTCCCAGAGCCGCTGCCCTTGCTCCATCGGCGCGTACAGCTCCCATCCCAGCTCGCCCACGTACGAGATCCGCGACGCCAGGGTGCGGATCGGCCCGATCGAGATGGTCCGGCAGGTCCCGAACGGGAAGCCCGCGTGAGAGACGTCGTCATCGGTGACGGCCCGCAGGAGGTCGCGGGCCCGGGGCCCCCACACGCCGACCGTGCACCAGTCGGATGTCGCATCGTGCAGCCGGACCGACCCATCGGCCGGGAGGTGATCGACGAACCACTTCTTGTCGACCATGCCGAGGGCCCCGCCGGTGACGATGCGGAAGTGGTCGGGCCCGAGCCGCATGACCGTCAGGTCCGCCTTCATGCCGCCATGCTCGTTGAGGAGCGGCGTGTACACGACGCGGCCGACCGGGACGTCGAGCTGGTTGACGACCATCCACTGCATGTAGTCGAGGGCGCCGGCCCCCGCGACGTCGAACACGGCGAAGGCGCTGAGGTCGACCATCCCCACCCGATCGCGCATCGCCAGGTGCTCGGCGTTGATGATGGGGGACCACCAGCGTGCGTCCCACTCGGCCGGCCGGGGCCTCGCGCGCTCGCCGTACTCCTCGAGGAGCTTCCGGTTCGACTCGTACCAGTGCGGGCGCTCCCAGCCGGCCGTCTCGAAGAACACGGCCCCGAGCTCCCGCTCGCGGGCGTAGAAGGGGCTGAGCCGGACGTTCCGGCACGAGCTCCACTGCTCGGTCGGGTGCACGATGCCGTAGGTCTTGTTGTAGCCTTCCGCGGTGCGGGCATGGATGAAGGCCCGGGTGCGCGCGTGGCCGTAGAACCGGGCGATGTCGGAGCTGTGCGGATCGATCTCCGGGACGCCGCTCGTCATCCACTCCGCGACCGTGCGGGCGATGCCGGGCGCCTCCTTGATCCAGATGGCGGCGGCGGCCCACACGCCGCGCACCTCGGGCGCCTCCCCCAGGACCGGCGAGCCGTCCGGCGTCAGCGACAGCAGCCCGTTGATGGCGAGGCGGATCCCGACGCTCTCGTCGCCCAGGATGTCGGGCATCAGCTCGAGCGCCTGCTCCATCTGCGGGTCGAAATCTTCCTTCGTGAAGGGAAGCTGGGTGGGCGACAGCGCTGAGGCTTCGAGCGACGGGATGTCGTCGGGATCGACCAGGATCGGCCGGTGGGCGTAGGAGCCGATTTCCAGCTCGGCCCCGTGCTGGCGCTCGTACATGTTGGTGTCCATGTCGCGGATGATGGGGTACTCGATCTCCCCCGCCGTCTTCACGAAGAGGGGCACCGGCCCCACGTCGATCATCTGATGGACGGCAGGCGTCAGCGGAATCGAGGCGCCGGCCATCCGGGCGATCCGCGGGCTCCAGATGCCGCAGCAGATGGCGACGACGTCGGCGCGGATCGCGCCCCGGCTGGTCCGCACGCCCCGCACGTGGCCCTTCTCCACGTCGATCCCGACGATCTCGGTGTTCGGGAAGACGCTCAGGGCCCCCTGCTCCTGCGCGCGCTCGCGCATCAGCGTGCCGGCCCGCAAAGAATCGACGACGCCGACCCCGGAGCAGTAGAAGCCGCCCAGGATGATCTTGGCGTTGATGAAGGGGACCCGTTCCTTGACCTCGGCCGGCGTGAGCAGCTCGGCCGCTTCTCCCCAGGCCTTGGCCGAGGCGAGCCGGCGCTTGAGCTCGTCCAGTCGCTCGCGGGTCCGGGCGACCTCGATCCCGCCGCTCTGCGTGAAGACGCCGAGGGCCCGATACTGGCGAACGCTCTCCTGCGTGAACAGAGTCATCTCCTTGGAGTGGTCCACGGGGAAGATGAAGTTGGAAGCGTGCCCGGTCGACCCGCCCGGGCTCGGCATCGGCCCCTTGTCCAGGAGGATGATGTCTCTCCAGCCGAGGCGCGCCAGGTGGAACGCCAGGCAGTTCCCGACGATCCCCGCGCCGATCACGACGACATTCGCTCGTTCGGGCAGCGTGGTCATGAACGCTCTCCGTGGCCAGGTGCGTGGTGCGCGTGGACGCCCGCCGGCTGGTCGATCGACAGGTCGCCGGACGTGGGGACGGGACCCATGTTGCCAGAGGATAGACCATCCCGCCGCGCGTCGCCAGAGGGCCGCCCGAGCCACGCGGCCCGATGGCGATCCCGGCGGGCCCGGGCGGGACGGCTCGCCGATGAGTATACTTGGGCGGGGCCAACCGGACCTCGTGCTCGCTCGGGAGTGGCCCGCCCGCGTTCACCTCGTCACACCGAAGAGGAGACCCAGGGATGCGATTGAGAAATCAGGTTGCGCTCGTGACCGGCGCCGGGCGTGGCATCGGCGAGGCCATCGCGGTCGCGTTCGCGCGCGAGGGGGCCCGGGTCGCCGTCGCCGACATCGATCCGAAGACGGCGGCGGCGACCGCGCGGCGAATCGGGCGCGGGCGCGCCCTGGCCCTCCCGATGGACGTGGCGGACTCGGGATCCGTCAACGAGGGCTTCCAGGTCATCGACCGGGCATGGCGGCGGCTCGATGTCGCCGTCACCAACGCCGCCGTCGAGCCCATCGTGCCGTTCCTCGAGCTCAGCGAGGAGACCTGGGACCGCGTGATCGACGTGAACCTCAAGGGCACCTTCCTGGTCGCCCAGGCCGCGGCCCGGCGGATGGCCAGGCGCCGGCGCGGCGTGATCATCACGCTGTCGTCGGTGAACGCCGAGGTGGTGCGCGGCGAGTCGGCCGCCTATGGCGCCTCCAAGGGCGGCGTCCGCCAGCTCACCAAGGCCATGGGGATCACGCTGGCGCCTTACGGCATCCGCGTCAATGCCATCGGTCCCGGCACCGTGGTGACCGGCCTCACCCGACACCTGCTCCGGAAGAAGGCGTGGCGGGACGCCGTGTTCATGCGGACGCCGATGCAGCGCGTGGCCGACCCGCGGGAGATCGCGGAGGTGGCGGTCTTCCTGGCCTCCGACGCGTCCTCGTACATGACCGGCAGCACGGTGTACGTGGACGGGGGCCGCCTCGCCCTCAACGGCCTGATGCCGCTCAAGGCGCGGCGCTGATGTCGTCGCCGCGACCGCCTGCCATGGAGTCCACCGTCCTCTACTGGAACCGGGCCACGGCCGAGCTCTACACGGTCCTGCGGGAGGAGACGCCGCCCGGGATCGCGCTCCTGCTTCTCGAGTCGGACGATCGCGCGGAGGCGCGCGCCAAGCTCGCCCGGGCGGAGTTCCTCCTCATCGCCGACTGGGCCCTCACCGCCGCCGACCTCGAGGGCGCGCCGCGGCTCCGCCTCGTCCAGCATCAGGGCGTCGGCTACGAGCGGATCGACACGGGGGCGCTGGCGGCCCGGAAGATCCCCCTGTGCCTCTGCCCGGCCGGGACCGCCACCGGCGTCGGCGAGCACACCCTCCTCCTGATCCTCGCCCTCCTCAAGAAGGTCGTGGTCGCCCACGACGCGCTCCGGGAGGGCCGCTGGCTCCAGTGGGGTCTCCGCACCGAGACGCGTGACCTCGAGGGGAAGACCCTCGGCCTCATCGGGTTCGGGCGTACCGGACGCGCCACCGCCCGGCGGGCTCGCGGGTTCGACGTGCGCCTCATCGCCCACGATCCCTACATCACGCTGACGCCGGCCGAGCGGGCCGAGTTCGGCGTCGAGCTGGTCGAGCGGGACCGACTCCTCCGGGAGGCCGACATCGTCTGCTGTCATGTGCCGCTGACGGACGAGACCCGGCACCTGATCAACCGGGAGACGCTCGCCCTCATGAAGCCGTCCGCGTACCTCGTCAACGTGTCCCGGGGTGGCGTGGTCGATCAGGACGCGCTGGTCACCGCGCTCCGGGCCCGGCGGATCGCGGGGGCCGGGCTCGACGTCTTCAGCCCCGAGCCGCTCCCGCCCGGGCATCCGTTGACGACGCTCGACAACGTCGTCCTGACGCCGCACATCGCGGCCGGCACGCTCGACGCCTTCCGCGCGAAGATGCGCTTCGCCTTCGCCAACATCCGGCGCTTCGCCCAGGGCGAGCCGCCCCTCGAGCAGGTCCCCGGGACCTGACCGGCCGGCGCCCCCCGCCGTCGGCCCACCGTTCATGCCGTCCCTCGCCGGCACGCTGTTCCTCCTCGCCGCCGCCCTGCCCACGGCGATCGTCGGCGGCGTCGTCGGCTTCGGCACCGGGCTCACCATGCTCCCGCTGGTGGTCTGGGCCGTCGGGATCCGGGCCAGCGTCCCCGTGCTCACGATCGCGCTGCTCATCGGCAATTGCTCGCGGGCCTGGTGGAGCCGCCACGAGCTCGACTGGCGCGTCATCGGCGCTTACCTGGCCGGCGCCGTGCCCCTGGCCGCCCTGGGCTCCGTCGTCTACGCGGGCGCCCGGATCGAGTGGCTCTCGCGGCTCATGGGGGCCATGCTCCTGCTCTCCGTTCCGCTCCGGCGGTGGCTCGAGCGAGGGCCCCTCCGGATGCGGCTGCGCCACTTCCCCCTGCTCGGCGCGGTCACCGGCTTCCTGTCGGCGCTGGTCGCCGCCATCGGCCCCATCAACACGCCGTTCTTCCTCGGCTATGGCCTCCGCCGGGGTGCCTATGTGGGCACCGAAGCGGCCTGCATCGCGGTGGTACACCTGACCAAGACGCTCGTGTACGGGCGCTATGCGCTCGTCACGTCGGAGACCGGTGGGCTGGGGCTCGCGATCGGCGCGGTGATGTTCGTCGGCGCCTTCCTCGGACGCCGGATCCTGGATCGGATGAGCGACCGCGCCTTCGTGGCGCTCGTCGAGGTCCTGATCATGGCGCTGGGCGTCCTGTTCCTCGTGTTCCCGCCGCGCTGAGGCCAGCCCTTGACGGGCAACCGGGGAAGCACGTAGCGTACGGCGGAGGAGGACGCCGCCATGGAGATCCAACCCGGCCTCGTGGGAGAGATCGAGATCGTGGTCCAGCCCCAGGACACGGCCGATGCAATGGGGAACAAAGGGGTGCACGTGCTGGCGACGCCACGTCTGGTCGGCCTCTTCGAGGAAGCCGCCATCACGGCCGTCCAGTCCCACCTGCCGGCCGGAGCCGGCACCGTGGGGACGCGGATCGACGTCCGCCACCTGGCCGCCACGCCGGTCGGCATGCGGGTCCGAGCCCGCGCCGTCCTTCGCGAGGTGGACGGCCGGCGTTACGTCTATGACCTCGAGGCCCACGACCAGGTGGAGAAAGTCGGGGAGGGGACGCACGAGCGGTTTCAGGTCAACCAGGCGAAGTTCCTCGAGCGCATCGCCGAGAAAGCCAATCGCCGCTAGGTCATTTCGGGGGGTCTCGGAAGACCCCCCCGATGCCCCCCCTCGGTTGCGGCGGCAAAGCCGCCGCTCGGAGCGGGCGACAGCCACGCGGCGGTTCGGCCGCACAGGGCGAGCGGAATCCGATAGCCTCGGAGGAGGCGCGGTGATGGCAGCGAAGTCGAGCGGCGGCCGGAAGGCCGGCATCCTGGAGCGGCTCAAGCGCGGGGTCGTCCTCGGGGACGGCGGGTACATTCTCGAGCTCGAGCGGCGGGGATACGTGCAGGCCGGCCCCTACACGCCCGAAGTCGCCATCGAGCATCCCGAGGCGCTCCGCCAGCTCCACGAGGAGTTCCTGCGGGCCGGCTCCGACGTGCTGCAGGCCCTCACCTTCTACGCGAGCCGCGACAAGCTGGCGACGGCGGGCTACGGGGGCCAGATGGAGGCCATCAACCGCGCCGCCGTCCGCATCGCCCGCAAGGTGGCGGGCGACGAGGCGCTGGTGGCCGGAACGCTCTGCATCACCTGGCAGTACCGGCCGGGCAGCGCCCAGGCCCGGGCCCGGGTCCGCCGGCTCTTCGACGAGCAGATCGCCGCCCAGGCCGCCGAAGGCGTCGACTTCTTCATCTGCGAGACGCTCCACTACGTGGGGGAGGGCGTCCTGGCCGCCCAGGCCATCAAGGCCGCCGGCTTCCCCGCCATGGTCACGCTCAACTTCAAGGCCACCGAGCAGAGCCTGGACGGTCACGGGCCCGAGGAGGTCGCCCGCATCCTGGTCGAGGAGGGGGCCGACATCGTCGGGGCCAACTGCGGCCGCGACCCGGCCCATCTGCTTCCCATCGTGGAGAAGATGCGGAAGGCGGTGCGGACGGGCTTCATCGCCGCCCAGCCGGTAGCCTATCGCGTGCGGGAGGACATCCCCTACTTCATGGGGCGGCCCGAGTTCCCGCTCGAGCTCGACCCGCTGACGCTGCCCCGGGGCGAGATGGCGGCCTACGCGGTGAGGGCGCGCGAGGTCGGCGTGGACTACATCGGCGCCTGCTGCGGCACCGTCGCCGCCCACATCCGCGCCATGGCCGAGGCGCTCGGGCGGCGGCCGGAGGCGAGCGCCAAGTCGCCGCGCCTCGAGAAGCACCCGATCCTGGGGACGCCGAAGAGCTTGAAGGGCCGCGTCACCACCGGGCGCTGAGTTTCAAATCGGAGGGGGTGTCGGAACACCCCTCCGAGACCAGAGGATCGTTGCGGCGGCAAAGCCGCCGCTCGAAGTGGACCAGCGGGGACATGGCTCGGCAAGTGTGACCGCGAGGGCCCTGGGCTCGCGCTTTTTTCACGGGCCCGAGCTGGACCGGAGGAGGTCGTCGAGCCCCTCCGGGTGATCTCAGACGACGCCGCGGGCGCGAAGGGTGTCGAGCTCCTCGCGGCTGAGCCCCAGACGCCCGCAGTAGATCGCCGCGTTGTGCTCCCCCGGCGTGAGCGGGCCCAGGTGCTGGATGGCGCCGGGCGTCCGGCTCAGCTTGGGGACGATGCCGGCCACCTGGAGCACGCCGCCCAGCGGGCTCGGCACCCCGACGACGTCGTCGCGCGCCTTGACGTGCGGATCCTCGAACAGGTCCCGGACGCTGTAGACGAGCGAGTTCGGGACCTCGGCCGCGTCGAGCTGTCGCAGGACCTCGGCCGCCGGGAAGCCGCCGACCCACGCCTGGACGAGCGCGTCCACCTCCTCGCGGCGAGCGAGCCGATCGGCCATGGTCGGAAAGCGCTCCCGGAGGTCGGGCCGGCCCATGGCCTGGGTGAGGCGCTCGAACATCCGCTGGTTGGTGCAGGCGATCGCGACCCAGCGGGCATCGGCCGCTTGGTAGTGGTTGTGGGGCACCACGTGCTCGGCGCTCGACCCGATCCGCTCGCGGACCCGGCCGGTCGCGCCGTATACGGGGATCAGCTCGTCCAGCATCCGGAGCATCGGCTCGTACAGCCCGACGTCCACCACCTGGCCCTCGCCCGTCCGCCGGCGGTGCTCGAGGGCGACCATGGCGCCGAACGCGCCGACCGCCCCGGCGAGGTAGTCGGGGATGGTCGGGGTGCCGGGCGTCACCGGCGGCCGATCGGGATGCCCGGACAGGTAGCTGATGCCGCTCATGGCGGCGGCGATCCGGCCGAATCCGGGCCGATCGGCGTACGGTCCGGTCTGGCCGTAAGCGGAGATGCGGACCAGGACCAGGCCGGGGTTGACGGCGCGGAGGGCATCCCAGCCGAGATTCCAGCGCTCGAGGGTGCCGGGGCGGAAGTTCTCGGTGAGGATGTCCGTCTGGGCGACGAGTCGCTTGATGAGCGCCTGACCTTCCTCGGCGCGGAGGTTACAGGTCACCGACTTCTTGTTCCGCGACTCCGCGAGCCACCAGTAGGAGACCCCGGGCGCCGCCAGCGTTCCGAGACGCCGGAGGTCGTCGCCGACGCCCGGCTGCTCGACCTTGATCACCTCGGCCCCGAACTCGCCGAGCAGGGTGCTGCAAAACGGCGCGGCGACGAAGGTGGCCAGGTCGAGGACGGTGAGGCCCGCCAGCGCCCGCGCCTCGCTCACTGCTCGACGCACGGGACCAGACGCGGGTCCTTCCCCCGCTCGGCGGCCATGGCGGCCAGGGCGCCGGCCACATCGGCGCCGTCGTGGATGATGGCCGCGACGGCGGCGGCCATCGCCCGGGGATCGTCGGCTCCCGGGTAGACCACGTTGCGACCGATCATCGCGCCGCGCACGTTGGCGCCCGACCGCATCGCCGCGTGGAGATCCTCGAGCACGGGCTCGGGCGCTCCGACCGCCTCGCCCCCCAGGACCACGATCGGCAGGGTCGTTGCTCCGGCCACCCGCGCGAAGCCGGCGCAGGTCGGGAGCTTCAGCCACGTGTAGAGCGAGCTCGCGCCCAGGGCGGAGGCCACGGTGACCGCTCCCGCCAGCTCCCGCACGCTCCGCTGTACCCGGTAGCCCGTCTCCTCGCGGACGACTGGAATCGGCTCCAGGAAGGCCACCAGCCCCGCCTCGGCCAGCTCGCTGATCGCGCGCGCCGAGGCCTCGAGCGTCGCGAGCGACCCGCGGTCCCCGGGGTCCACCCGCACCATGAGCTTCGCGCCGTCCATGCCGAGCGCCCGGAGGCGCCGCGGGGTGAACGCGGTGAAGCGGTCGTCCATCTCCCAGCTCGTGCCCGGCAGCCCGCCCCGGTTCAGGCACCCGAGCACGAGGCGGTCGTCCAGGACGTTCGGGCCCCCCCGATCCCGGATGAGACCGGTCAGGATGAAGAGATCCTCGATGAGGTCGGGCGTGGACATGACGCCGTCGATCCCCGGGTGGCTCAGCACGCGCAGGATCCGGGCCAGGTACTGGTGGCGGTCCGCCATCGCCAGGGGGTCGTCCTGGATGGCCAGGTTGTTCCGGCCCGGATGATCCACCGCCAGGATCACCAGCTTGCCGTCGGGCGCGAGCCGCGTCCGCCGCCTCCGGCGTCGCGCCAGGGCTTCGGCGATGGTCGGCTGCCGAACCCGGAGCTCGGTCACGGCCTCGTAGAGCGTCCGCGGCAGGTAAGCCCGCCCGTCAAAGTCGTTCGCGTTCGCGTGCTCCCGCTCCGTCATCGTCGACTCACCCCCTGCTCGGGGACGGCGGGCACCGCGGGCGACGGCCCGGGCATCCCGCGGTCGCCAGGCGGCACCTCCACCCCGCGGGCCGCCAGAAACGCCCGCGTCTCGGCCAGCGACGGGATGCCCGCCTGTCCGCCCAGCACTCGGCACTTCAGCGCGGCGACCGCATTGGCGAACGGCAAGGTCGCCCCGAGCGGCCAGCCCCAGAGCAGGCCGGCGAGGAATGCGCCGTGAAAGACATCTCCGGCGCCGGTCGTGTCCGCCACGTCCACGCTGAACCCGGGTGCCTCCACGGTCCGGCCCCGGTGCCGCACGGCGGCTCCCCCCGCGCCCAGCGTCACCCCGACGAGAGCCGGCCCCCGCCCCTCCAGCCAGTCCAGGATCGACGCGACCCGGTCGACCCCGGCCAGCCGCTGGCCGAAGCGGTGGGAGACGACCAGGATGTCGGTCAGCGCGAAGAGCTCGTCCCGGCACTCGGTCGCCTCCTCCGCGTCGACCGACACGACGATCCCCGCCTCCCGGGCCCAGCGGGCCGCCCGCACCGCGGCCGGGCCTTCGTAGCCGTCCAGGTGCAGGAGGCGCCCGGCGGTCACGGCCCCTGCCGAGACTTCCTCCGGGCGCAGCCGAGCCGGCGTCATCGCCCCGCGGATCAGCGTCCGCCGGCCGGAAGCCCGCTCGACGAGGCCGAAGGTCAGGCGCGTGCTCTCGGTGGGGTCGACGATGAGATCGGCGAGGTCGATCCCCTCTTTCCTCAGGCTCTCCCGCGGGAGATTCCCCAGATCGTCGGCGCCCACCTTGCCCACGAACTTGGTGCGGAGCCCGAGCCGGGCGCACGTCACCATGGCCGTGGCCACCACGCCCCCGCCCTGCCGGGCCACCGCGAGCGCGTCGATCTTCGTGTCCGGCTCGGGGAAGCGGGGCACCACGAACAGCTCGTTCACGACGGTGACCCCGACGCCTACCACGTCGAAGGGCTTGGCGCCCGGGACGGCGAGGTTCAGGGTCACGCTGTCGTCGCCCACGGATCTATCCTCGCACACCCGCTCACGCCCGGGCCCAGGCGTCTCGCACGAACCCCACCGCCTCCCGGAACCCGCGCTCCCCGGTCCGGCTGAACTCCTCCACCGAGATCCAGCCGTCGTAGCCGACCTCCCGCTTGAGGAAGCCGAAGATCTCGGCGAACGGCACCAGGCCCCGGCCGACGACGCAGAACTCGAACTTTCCCCGCGTCGCCGAGTCGTTGGCGTCGATGCAGGCCACGCGGTGCGCCACCCGCCGGAGGAGCGGGAGCGGCTCCTCGTCGTGGACCAGCGGGTTGCCGGTGTCGAAGTTGATCCGGAGCGCCGTGCCTTCGGTGGCCCGGACGATCTCGAGGAACACGGCCGAGTCCTCGGAGAAGTCGCGGTACTGCCACACGGAAGCCTTCGTGTGGTTCTCGTAGGCGAGGACGACGCCGGCGGCCTCGGCGTGGGGCAGGAGCCCCCGGACCGCGTCGCGGACCCACGCCACGCCCTGGGCGCGCGAGACCGTGGGATGCGCCTGGCCGGCCACCACCCGGAGCATCGCGCCCCCGAGGGCGTACGCCAGGTCGATCATCTCCCGCATCTCGTCGAGCGTGGCCTGCCGGACGCCCGGGTCCGGGTGGGTGAAGTCGGGAGCGCATCGGAGCAGACAAGGCCGGAGACCGGCGTCCTCGGCGCGCTGGCGCAACTCGGCGATCGCGGCCGGGCGCCGATCGCGGAACCAGGCCTGACCGAAGTCGAGCCCGTCGAGCCCGAGGGTGGCGGCGAAGTCGATCCAGGCCGCGATGGACATCCGTCCGTCGACGATGTCCATGAACCAGCTGGCAGGCACGCAGCTGAGGCGCACCGCGGGGGTCAGGGTTCGGGGGTCACCGTCAGGCCCTCTCGGTCTTGTCCAGCAGTTCCTGAAACTCCCTCTGGGCCTGCTCCAGTACCGCCTTCACGTCGGCTCCCTCGATCGCCTTCTCGATCGCCACCCCGATGATGTCCCGGTACTCGGTGACGCCGACGATCTCCGGGACGCCGAGCCGGCCGATCTTGAGGCTCTCCAGGTAGGCGTCGTACCACTCCGCGGGATACCTCCGCTTCGCCCTCACCTCCGGGGCGCTCCAGGCCGACACGCGTGGGACGCCGACCCCGGCCACCATCTGCCGGATGAAGTTCTGCTTGCCGGTGGACCACTGGACGAAGTACCAGGCGGCCTCCTTGTTCCGGGAGAAGCGGCTGATCGCCATCCCCGGCGTGAAGGTCGCCGCCCACTGCCCGCCCGGCCCCCGCGGGAAGACCGTGTAACCGACCTTGCCCGCCACCTTGGACTTCTCCTTGTCCTCCCAGATATTGGCGAAGTTCACGCCGTCGTAGTACATCGCGATCTGTCCCTGGCTGAAGGCCGAGCTGCACTCGTACCAGTTGAACTTCACGACGCCGGGCGGCCCGTAGCTCCGGAGCAGCCGCACGTAGTACTCGGTGGTCGCGATCGCCTCCTTGCTCACCAGGTTCGCCTTGCCGTCCCTGGTCAGGAAATCGCCCCCGAAGTTGAAGAGCATCCCATCCCAGGTGGCGGCGTTGGCGTTCTTGAGTCCCCGGTACACGATCCCGTACATGGCCGGCGGGGTGTGGAGCTTCCTGGCCAGCTCTTCCATCTCGGCCATCGTCTTCGGGGGCTGGAGGCCCTTCTCCTGGAACACGTCCTTCCGGTAGAAGAAGATCAGCGCGTCCATGAAGCAGGGGATCGCGCTGATCGACCCGTCCGGCTGGGCGGCCGTCCGGCGAGCGCCCTCGGTGAAGTCGTTCCAGTCGAACTCCGGGCTGGTCAGAGCCGGACTCTGGAGGTAGCCGTTCAGGGGCTCGTACCACCCCGCCTTCCAGAAGCGCTTCTTCTCGACGTGGAGGCTCGAGTAGAAGGCGTCGATCCCGGAATCACCGGCCGTGAACTGGATGACGTTTTTTTGCCGCTGCTGCTGGTCCGGGAGCATCTCGTAGCTCACCCGCATCCCGGTGAGCTCCTGGAACTCCGGGATCCACCGGACCATCTCCTCCGGCCACGGGTGCTTGGCGAGCATGAGGAACAGCTCCTTGCCCCGGAACCGCTTCCAGTCGAAGGTCTGGCCCTTGGCCGATGTCCAGACGAACGGGCCGGCCGCGGCGGTCGCCGCCACCATCCCGCCCCACCGGAGAAGGTCCCGCCGCGTCGGCTCCGCTCGCCGCTTCCGGGTGCCCATGATCCCCTCCTTTTGTCGTGTCGATCAGACTCGAGCCTCAGGAGCGAGGCGCGCGTACCGCCGGTGCGAGGGCCCTATCATACCCTGGGTGATGACGCCGAGATACCGGGGAGACACCGACCGGAGGCGATGGGCCGGCGGTCCTTTGGGGAAGGGAGGTTAGGTCTCGGCTCCTGTGACTGCCGCTGAGCGGGCCCGGGCCGCCTACCAGGGGGCCGGGGCTAGCATCGGGGCCGAAGCCGGCATCGGCCCGGGCCGCCTACCAGGGGCGGGTCTCTCCCGGCTTCAGCACCCACACCGCCTCGGGATCGAAGCCGCGCCGCGTCACCTCGGCGGCCAGCCGGCGGGGCGGCTCGTCATACGGCTCCTCGGCGAGGTAGAACGTGCCCCAGTGGATTCCGACGAAGCGCGCGGCCCGGAGGTCGACCCACGCCTGAAGGGCCTCCTCCGGCGATGTGTGGACCGGCCGCGTGGCTTCCCGGGGGGTGTAGGAGCCGATGGCGAGGGCCGCGAGGTCGAAGGGGCCGTAGGCGTCCCCGATCTCCTTGAAGTGCCGGGCATAGCCCGAGTCTCCGCCGAAGTAGAAGCGCCGGGTGCCCGAGACGACCCACGAGGCCCAGAGCCGCCGCCCCTGGTCGTGGAGGGTGCGGCCGGAGGCGTGCTGGGCCGGGGTGCACGTGATCTTGAGACCCCGAACGGTGACGGACTCTCCCCAGTCCAGCTCGGTCGCGTTCGTGATCCCGCGGTCGGCCAGCCAGGCCTTGATCCCGAGCGGGACGACCCAGCGCGGATTGAACCGCTCGGCGAGCCGGCGGACGGTGGGCTCGTCGAGGTGATCGTAGTGGTCGTGGGAGATCAGGACGAAGTCGATCGGGGGCAGGTCCTCGAGGGCGATCCCGGGCGGCGTGTAACGCCCCACCCCCACCCGTCCCCCGAACGGACCCGTGCGGTCGCCCCAGTGCGGGTCGGTGAGGAAGTTCACCCCGTCGAGCTGGACGAGGAGAGTCGAGTGCCCGACCCAGGTGACCGTGGGCGCGTGGCCGTTCCGGCGGAGCTCCACGACGTCGGGCGCCGCGGCCGGCAGGGCCGCGCCGTTTCGGTCGCCCAGGAGCATGGGACCCAGCCGGCGCACGAAGTGCCGCACGCGCGTCCAGCTCGAGGCGCGCGCGAAGCCGGGATCGATGTTGCGGAAGCCGGTGGCGAGGTGGTGGATCGGGAGGCTCTGCGTCGCGAGGCGTCCTGCGCGCCCGCTCTGGGCCTCGGAGGGCACGTCGCGGGTAAGCGCGAGGCTCAGCAGGAGGAGTGCGGCCCAGAATGCGATTCGTCGTCCCCCTCCCGGCATGGATACCCCTGGCACGCGAGCCCTCCCTCACGAGCGAAACGTCAGTCTGGGCAGCGGACGTCAGTGTAGAGAGCGAGGTCTCCGTGGTCAACTCGGATTTTCCCCTAGGCGCCTGTCCGAGTGACCCGGCAGCTCGCTCCGAGCGCGCGCCGCGCCAGGGCGCGCGGCCGGCGGCTATCGCAGGAGGCCCGGCAGAAACAGGACCAGGCGTGGAAAGAAGGTGATGGCGAGCAGCGTCAGGATCATGGGAACCAGGAACGGCAGGACCGCTCGGGTGATCGCGGCGAACGAGACCCCGGCGATCTGCATCGTGATGAAGAGGCAGATCCCGAAGGGCGGCGTGTTGGTGCCGATGAGCAGGTTCACGATGACGACCATCCCGAAGTGGACGGGGTCGAGCCCGAGCTTCTGGGCCAGGGGGAAGAACACCGGAACGCTGATGATCAGGATGGCCGTGGTCTCCATGAAGCAGCCGGCGACGAACAGGGCGAGGTTGATCAGCATGAGGATGAGCCAGGGATTGGTCGTCAGGTCGAGGATCCACCGGGCGACGGTGGCCGGCACCTGGTTGATGGCCACCAGCCAGCCGAACGGGAAGGCGACCGAGACGATGAAGACGAGCACGCCGCACATGGCGGCGGCCTCCCCCAAGAGCCGCGTCAGGTCACGCCACGTCAGATCGCCGTACGCGAACCCGAGCACGAGGCCGTACACCACGGTGAGGGCGCCGAGCTCGGTCGGCGTGGCCACCCCGAGCAGGAGCCCGCCGGTCAGGAGGACGGGCGCGACCAGAGCCGGCAGAGCCCGCCAGAAGGTCCGGCGAATCTCGGCGAAGGAGGCCCGCGGCCGGATCGGAGCGTGGACGCGGCCGGTGGCGGCCATCCAGTAGATCATCCCCATGAGCGCGAAGCCCATCAGGAGGCCCGGGATGATGCCCCCGATGAACATGTCGGCCACCGAGACCTCGGTCATCACGCAGAAGATGACCATGATGACGGAGGGCGGGATGATCGGACCGATGATGGACGAGGCCGCGGTCACGGCCGCCGAGAACGCGGGATCGAACCCCTCGGCCTTCATCTCCTCGATCTCGATGATCCCCATCCCGGCCGCGTCGGCCTGGGCGGTCCCCGACATGCCGGCGAAGATCATGCTGCCGACCACGTTGACGTGGGCGAGACCGCCCTGGATGTGGCCGACCAGCGCCCGGGCGAAGTCGTAGATCCGGCGGGCGATGCCGGCCTGGCTGAAGACCATGCCAGCCAGGACGAACAGCGGGAGGGCCAGGAACGGGAAGCTGTCGAGCCCCGACGTCATCCGCTGGACGAGGATGACGAGCGGCGTCCGGCCTTCGAGGAGCAGGTAGGTCAGGCTCGCCAATCCCAGGGCGAAGGCGATGGGGGTCTCGATGGCGACCAGGGCCAGGAACACGACGAAGAGGGCCGCGAGGATCATGCCGCGACCGGCGCGTCCCGCCCGGGCCGCGGGGGGCGCCCGGTCGCGGTGCTCAGCAGATCGTGGACGACGGTGACGAGCATCGACGCCGAGGCCAGGATCAGGGGACCCGAGAAGAAGAGATACCGGGGAAGCTCGATGGGCAGGGCGATCGTCCGCTGCCCCCACTCGAACAGGAGCATCGCCTTGACGCCATTGACGATGAGGAGCAAGCAGAAGACTCCGATGGCGAGCTGGGTCAGGCAGAGGATCACCTGGCGGGCGCCGGGGGCCAGGCGCCCCAGGAACGTCTCGACCTTGATGTGGAGCCCCTGCTTGAGGCCCAGGCTCGCCCCCACGAAGGTGCCCCAGATGAAGCAGTAGGTCGCGAACTCCTCGACCCACACGAGGGGGCGGTTGAACCCGTACCGGCTGACGACCTGGGCGAAGATGCAGAGGACGATCGCGCCCAGGCAGAGGCGGGCGACACCCAGCTCGACTCGCCCGATCGCGGCGAGGAGCCGGGCATAGCCCTCGAGGAAGGCCTTCACGCGGCCCGCCGGCTCCGCTCTGCCCCGGCGGGAGGCAGCGGAAGCAGGGATCCCGGGATCAATCGTCTAGTTGATGTCCTGGACCTTCTGCCACAACCCCCGTGGCCAGAGTCCCTCGGCCTCGGCCTTGCCGACGGCCTCCCGCAGTCGCTCCTGAAAGGGCCGGACGTCGACTTTGGCAAGCTTGGCCCCCTCGGCCTCCATCTTCTTGAGCGTCTCCTCGGCGACCCGGTCGCCCTCGCTCCGGGCCCAGGCCACGGATTCGCGGGCGGCCTCCTCCACCACCTTCCTGAGATCGGGCGGCAGGCTCTGGTAGGCCTTCTCGTTCATGGTGACGTGGGCGCTCGACATGATGTGGTTCGATAGCGTGACGTTGGGCGCCGCCTCATGCATCTTCGCACCATAGGCGGCCGAGATCGGCCCTTCGCACCCCTCCACCACGCCGGTCTTCAGCGCCAGGTAGACCTCCCCCCAGGTCACGCGGGTCGGCCGCGTGCCGAGCGCCTCCCATACCATGAGGTACGCCTTGATCTCCGGCACCCGCATCTTCATGCCGCGCAGGGTATCGAGCCCGGCCAGCGGCTTCTTCGTGAAGATGACCCGCGGCTCGGTGGGCGCGGCCGCCAGGATGCGAAGGCCGTTCTGCTCCCGGAGCTTGTCCACCATGGCCCGATACGTCGGGCTCTCGAGGAACCGCGCCATGTGATCCTTGTCCCGGAACGTGAAGCCCCAGCCGAAGATGGCGAACTCCTTGACCCAGTTGGCCCACCAGTCCAGGACGTCCCCGTAGCCCTGGATCGAGTTGGCCATCATCTGCTCGATCTGGGCGATGTCCCCGCCGAGCTGGTCGCAGCAGAAGTACTCCCATTTGAGCCGCCCGCTCGACTTCTGCTCGCTGAGCTCCACGAACTTGAGCGTGGTCTTGTCCAGTAGGCCCCGGCCGGGGTCGGAGCCACCGAAGCGGAGCTTGAACTCCTGCGCCTCCGTCGGGGAGACGACCAGTGCCGAGAGAACGGCCACCATCAGGGAGAGCCACGGACCACGCCATCGCATGACTCGCTCCTCCTGTGCCTGGTTGGGTTGGCCCGCACTAGTCGATGCGGGATTCGTCGCGATACATCACCTTGTGCCGCGTCGTCTTGATCCAGTCGTCGATCTGGGCCTCGGTCATGTAACTCTCGGGGTTGAAGCGGTCCCAGCTCACGATCTGGTGGAGCGGTTTCTTCCACCGCTTGTAGGAAGGCTTCAAGGGCGGTCCGAAGCACATGACGTCGATGATGGCCAGGTCGTCGGGGACCGCCAGCAGTGGCTTGATCTGCCGCTGGATCTCCTCCTGCCCGATGGCGGTGATCCACCACACGGCGTATCCGAGCGCGGCCGCCGCCAGGTGGGCCGACATCGTGGAGGCCGCCACGCTCTGGAGCAGGATTCGCTCGGCGTTCTGCTTGTAGAGCCGGTCCAGCTCCGAGCCATCGTCGAGGATGGGGAAGGCGCGGACGAAGCGGAAATCCGCCACCACGACGATGCACCCGGGCGCGGTCTTCACGCCGTGGTAGTTGGGTGTGGGGAAGCCCATCCGGAGCTTGGCCCGCCGCTGCTGCTCCTCGACGAAGCAGGCGCCCAGCCGCTCCTTGACGGTGGAGTCGGTCACCACGATGTAGTGCCAGGGCTGGGCATTCGCTCCCGAGGGCGCGTGCCGGGCCGCCTCGAGGATCATCTCGAAGTGCTCGCGCGGCACCGCGTGGGGAGCGAAGGCGCGGTTGGTCATCCGGCTCCGGACCACCTCCATGAAGGCCTGGTAGCGGGCCACGTTGTCGAAGACGCTCGGGTCGGCGACGGCGGTGTCCGCCATGGATCCCTCCGTTCGGCAGCGTCATGACCGCCGAGAACCGGTTCCCGGGGGCGGTTCGCGGCGGGTGGCTGCACAGTAGCCGGGCCGTCGGAGCGCTGTCAAGCGCGCGACCGGAGATGCCGTCGAACGCCGGCCGCTTGCCGGAGCCGGCGGCGGTGGTCTATCATGCGGCGGCTGAAGGCGATGCCGCGGGCGGACGCGCAGCCTCCCCCCAGGATGGGGTAACCTAGAGCGCATGGCGATCTTCACGGCCAGGACGGAGCGGGCCATCGCGGCCGCCGTCGAGGCCCATCAGGGCCAGATCCGGAAGGGCGACCGCCAGATGCCGTACATCGTGCACCCGGTGACGGTGGCGCTGATCCTCTCCCGTTACACCGACGACGAGGACACGATCATCGCGGGTCTGCTCCACGACGTGCTGGAGGACACGGCCCTGTCGGCGGAGACCATCGAGCGCGAGTTCGGGGCCAAGGTTCTGGGCACGGTGAAGGACGTCACCGAGCCGGACCTGCCGGGCTTGTCGTGGGACACCCGGAAAGCCCGGTACCTGCGCAACCTCGAGCGCGCCCCCCGCGGGTCGCTCCTGGTCGCCACCGCCGACAAGATCGCCAACCTCATCTCGATGATCGCCGCCCACGCCTGGCAGGGTGACAGCCTCTGGGAGCGCTTCCACGCGCCACCGGCACAGAAGCTGGCCTTCTACCGGCAGGTCCACGACATGGTGCGGGCAGCGTGGCCCGCCTGCCCGATGCTCCACGAATTTCGGAACCGCCTCGAGGAAGCGGAGCGGAAGCTCCTGCGCCGGCCGTGATGGTTCGGATCAACCGAGCCCGCCTGGAGGCGGCGTTTCACGAGCAGGCGCGCATCGGCGCCACCGCCGGCGGCGGCCTCACCCGGCTGGCCCTCTCCGACGAGGACAAGGTGATCCGCGACCGCATGGTGGACTGGCTCGAGGGCGCCGGGTGTACGGTCCGCGTCGACCGGATGGGGAACATGTTCGGGCGGCGGGCGGGAGCGCCGGACCGCGGCGCCCTCCCGCCCGTGGTCATGGGCTCCCACGTCGACTCGGTCCCGACCGGCGGCCGCTTCGACGGGGTACTGGGCGTCCTCTGCGCGCTGGAAGCGATCCGGGCCCTCGACGACGCCGCGACACGCACGCGCCATCCGATCGAGCTGGCCATCTTCACGAACGAGGAGGGGGCGCGCTTCCAGCCCGCCATGCTCGGCTCGGCGGTCATGGCCGGCAAGGTCTCCCTGGAAGACGCCTACAACAAACGCGACCGCCATGGCCTCCGGCTGGTGGACGAGCTGGAACGGATCGGCTACCTCGGTGCCGAGCCCTGCATCCCCCGCCCCATGCGCGCCTACCTCGAGCTCCACATCGAGCAGGGCCCCTTTCTCGAAGAGGCCGGCCTGTCGGTCGGAGTCGTCGAGGGCATCGTCGGGATCGCCTGGTCCCGAATTACGTTCCACGGCTCCCAGGATCACGCCGGGCCGACCCCGATGCGGACGCGGCGCGACGCCCTGGTCGCCGGCGCCGAGCTCGTGAAGGCCGTGCGGCTCATTCCGCTTCAGATCGGCCACGAGATGGTGGGCACGGTGGGCTGGCTCGACGTCCATCCGAACATCGTCAACGCGATCCCCGGCAAGGTCGTGATGACCGCCGACCTGCGGGCGGCGGACGACGCCGACCTCGACCGCGCGCTCGCCGACCTGGAGGTGGCCGTGCGGGACGCCGCCGCCGCCGAAGGCGTGAGACTGGAGTACGAGCCGCTCATGCGGGTTCCGCGGACCCGCTTCGCGCCCGAAGTGGTCGACGCCGTCGAGGAAGCGGCCAAGGCCCTGGGGGTCGGCTACCGGCGCATGCTCTCAGGAGCCGGCCACGACGCGCAGCACATGGCCACCCTCTGCCCGACCGGCATGGTCTTCGTTCCCTCGATCGGCGGCAAGAGCCATTGCGAGGACGAGGCCACCCACTTCGACGACATCGAGCAGGGCGCCAATGTGCTCCTCCGGGCCGCGCTCGCGCTGGCCGGCCCTGCGTGAGCCCTGACCGGCGCTCCTAAGGTGCCGTCGCCCGCCGACGGCCAGAGACCCGCGGCGGAGTCCGGCGCCGGCGCGCCGGCTCGGCTGGCCCGCGCGTGGTGGCGGGGTCTGCTCGACGACGTCCGCCACTGGGCGAAGGCCAGCCGGCTCGGCCGGGATTTCTGGGTGTTCGTGCTCGCCTCGTGCGTGTCCAGCTTCGGCATCGTGATCTTTCTGCTGCTCTACAGCCTGTATCTGCTGGACCTCGGCTTCGACGACAAATTCCTCGGGCTGATGACGACTGCGACGACCCTCGGCAGCATCGCCGGCACGCTGCCGGCCGGGCTGCTGATCGCGCGCCTCGGGCCGAAGACGACCGTGCTCGGGTGCGTCGCGGGCACCGCGGTCGTCTATGCCGTGCAGGCGGTGGTGGTGGGCCAGGCGGCCTTGCTCGCCTTCGCCTTCCTCAGCGGCGCCATCGGGGCGGTGTGGGCCGTCTCGATCGCCGTCGTCGTCTCCCACCTGACCACCGTCGAGACGCGGGCCCACGGCTTCAGCCTGTTCTTCGCCGCGAGCATCGGGACGGGGGTGCTGGCCGACGCCATCGGCGGCGAGTTGCCCGGCTGGCTGACGCCGCTGGCGTCCCCGACCGACCCGACCCACGGCAAGCAGGCGGCCCTGCTCCTGGCCGCCGCCCTGGCGGCGCTGGCCATCTGGCCGGCGGCGCGGCTAGGCATCAGCGGGGATGCCAGCGCCGAGCGCACGTCCTATCCCCGCGGGCCGTTCGTGGTCCGGTTCCTGATCCCGCTGGTCGTGTGGAATCTCGCGATCGGGACCATCAACCCCTTCACCGGTGCGTACCTCGCGCAATACCTGAAGATGTCGGTGCGCCACATCGGAGTCGACCTGGCCGGAAGCGAGCTGGCCCAGGCGGTGGGTCTCCTGCTGGTGCCGGTGATGCTCCGGAGGCTCGGCCCGGTGCCCTCGATCGTGCGCATGCAGCTCCTGGCCGGGCTGGCGCTGGGGACCCTGGCGATCTGGCCGTCCGTCCTGGCGGCCGGGTTGAGCCTGGCCGGCTACATGGCCTTCCAGTCGATGACCGGGCCCGGCCTCAACACGATCCTGATGAACCGGGTGACGGCGGCCGAGCGGAGCGGCGCCGCCGCGTTGCTGTCCCTGGCCACCTTCTCGGCGCAGGCGGGGGCATCCGCGGTGGCCGGGGACGCGCTCAAGCGCTTCGGCTATCCGCTCGTGTTGACCGTGGCGGCGGTCATCGCGGCCGGCGCCGCGCTGCTGTCGAAGGTGGTGCTGCAGCGAGTCGTCCGACCGCTCGATGTCCCGCCGGCATGACGTCCATCCGCTGGCAGACTCTCCGATCCCGCTGGGCGCTCCTCCGCCTGTCGGGCACCTTCTGGCTGTTCGTGGCCGTGTCGCACCTGTTCACGTTCGGCATCTACGTCTTCGTCCTGCTCTACAACCTCTACCTGCTGGACCGCGGGTTCAAGGAAGACTTCCTCGGGTTCATCACCAGCGCGTGGACGCTCGGCAACGTCGCCGGGACGCTGGTGGCCGTCGGCGTCAGCCGCCGTCTCGGCCTCAAGCGGACGCTCCTGGCGTGCTTCGCCGGCATGGCGGTGGTGTCGGCGATGCGCGCCCTGGTCGTCGGAAAGGCGGCGCTGCTCGGCTCCGCCTTCCTGGGGGGCATCACCTTCGCCCTGTGGGTCATCTCCCTTCCGGTGACCCTGTCCCAGCTGACCTCCGTGGAGCTCCGGACGGTAGGCTTCAGCGCCTACCTGGCGTCGGGCATCGGAATGGGGATGTTCGCCGACGCGGTGGGTGGGTGGCTGCCGGGCTGGCTCGGGCCGGTGATCGGCACCACCACGCCGGTGAAGACCAAGCAGGCCGCGCTGCTGGTCGGCTGCGCGATCTCCGCGGTCGCCATCTGGCCGGCCCTCCACCTGCCTCTCGCCCCGATCGACCGGCTGGCCAAGACCTCCTACCCGCGGGGCCCGTTCATCCTGCGCTTCCTCTTCGCGCTGGCCCTCCTCAACCTCGGGACGGGAGCGTTCAATCCGTTCGCCAACGCCTACTTCGCGCAATACCTGAAGATGCCGGTCCACGAGATCGGGCTCGTCTTCTCGGCCGGCCAGCTGGCCCAGGTAGGCGCCATTCTCCTCGCCCCCGTCATCGTGCGACGGCTCGGTCAGGTGCGAGGGATCATGGTCATCGAGATCTTCACGGGGCTCTCGCTGGCGTTCCTGGCGGCGGGGCCGGTCGGCCTGGTCGCCGCCATGGGCTACGCCGGCTACCTGGCCTTCCAGTGGATGGACGAGCCCGTCATGGAAAGCCTCCTGATGACGCAGGTGGCGCCGGCCCAGCGGAGCGGGGCCGCGGCGCTGATGTACATGGTCATCTTCTGCGCGAACGCGATGGCGGCGCCGCTGGCGGGTACGGCGCTCACGGGGTACGGCTACCCGCTCGTCATGGCCACGGCAGCGGCCTGCCTGGTGCTCGGGGGCCTCGCGTTCGGGCTCCTGCTGAGACGCTATGAGCCGGGAAGTCGCTGAGCCCCGCCCACCCGGCCGACCTTCCGGTCGGTGATGGCTTCCGACGACGCTGGCCCGTTCGGGGACACGCCGCAGACGTCGTATGTCGCGCCGCTGGACCTGTTTCACCGATTCGCCGAGCCCGAGTTGCGGGCCTTGATCGGCGATCTCGGCCTGAAGAGCGGCGATGTCGTCCTCGATGCCGGCTGCGGCACTGGCGTGGCGACGCAATGGCTGGCCCAGCACGTCATGCCTGACGGACTCGCGATCGGCATCGATCTTTCTACGGATCACGTCCAACGGGCTCGACGCCGAGCGAGACCCGAGGGCCTGCCACTGGCGTTCCTGCAAGCCGACCTGACGAGCATCCCGTTGACGGCGCGACGATTCGACCTGATCTGGTGCAGCAACACGATCATTCATCTGTGCGACGCGCTCGACGGAGCGAGGACGCTGGTGCGGCTTCTTCGTCCCGGCGGTCGGCTCGCCCTGGCCCAGAGTCTGTTTCTGCCGGAGATGGTCTTTGCCTGGGACGAGCGCCTGGAGAAAGAAACGGTGCAGGCCTGCCGTCGATACTATCGCGATCAGTACGGTCTGGATGAGCGCGATACGACGGCCATGCGAAACCTGCTCGGCCTGCTGCAACGGGCCGGACTCGGAAAGACGACGGTCAAGACGGTCGTGATCGAGCGAGCAGCGCCACTGACGAGCGAGGACGAAGCGTATTTCCTGGACGGCCTCTTCAGGGCCCACTGGGGGAGCCGGCTGCGTCCCTACCTGTCACCGGACGACTGGGCAGAGCTCGAGCGATTGTGCGATCCCGACTCTCCCCGGTACTGCTTGCGGCGTCCGGATTTTCACCACCTGCAGACGTACACGGTGGTGATCGGCGGCGTGTAGTTCTCACAGGCTGTCCCGCTCGGGGCGGCGAAGCGGGATCAGCCGGCGGGCCAGGCGGAGCTCCCACGGGTTCCGGTAGCGGCCGGCGCCATAGCGCCAGCGGGCCAGCTCCCGGAGGATGCCCCTTCCCCAGCGAGGGGTCGTGACGTCTTGCACGGTCGGGAACCGGCAGGCCAGCACCGTGGCGAAATCGCTGACGCTCCGCCGCAGCTCCGGCGACAGCCACGGCGCGTCCTGGTGGCACACGTAGTCCACCCAGCGGGGCTCGGTCCACTCCTCCGGGGTCGTCGGCAGCGCCGGCCCGGATGGCCCGTAGGTCGAGAGAACCGGAAGCCGCGCCTCGTCCGGCCTGGCTCGCCGGACCGACGCCGGGTCGCGCTGGGGCGTCGGGCTGTAGAAGTAGAGGATCACCTCGCACTCGGGATGGAGCCGCTTGAGCTGCCGGATGAACACGAAGGTGCGGTCGATCTCTCCCGCCGGGTCCTGGGGACCGCCGAGGACGAAGGAGAACTCGGGGATGACGCCGTACTCGCGGCACCGGGCGGCGACCTCGAGCGTGTGCTCGACGCGGGTCCCCTTCTTCATCCGCTTGAGGACCTCGTCGCTGGCCGCCTCGGCGCCGATGTAGGCCATCCGGAGCCGGCTGCGGCGAATCAGCTCCCAGGTCCCGGTCGAGAACTTGGCCAGCGTGTCGGCCCGCGCATAGCACCACCAGGGCATCTCGGCCCGGGCGAGCTCCTCGAGGATCGGCACGCTGGTCTCCTCGCCGTCGAAGAAATTGTGGTCGAAGAACTGGATGGCCGTCGCGCCGTAGCGATCCCGTAACGTCGTCAGGGCCGTTTGCAGGCGACTGGCCGCCCCGAGCTGGGTATGGCCGTTGAACATCGAGACCACGCCGCAGAACGTGCACCGGTAACGACACCCGATCGCGGCCTGATGGACGCCGGTGCGGCTCCCCAGGAACGTGGGCCGGAGGTATTGCCGGACGTCGCCCAGCCGGTGGTAGGGGAAGAGCGGAAACTCGTCGGGCGACCGAAACGGCCGCTCCGGGTTGTGCACGATCCGCCCATCGTCCTTCCAGGTCAGCCCCGGCACCGCCCGGAGGAGAGCCCCGTCGCGGGCCGAAGCGGACGGGCCGGGCGGGCCGGCATCCGGCAGCCGCTCCAGCAGGTCCAGCAACGTCTCCTCTCCCTGGCCGCGGATGACATAGTCCACGTAGGGCGCGTTGATGGCGGCATTCGCGTACAGGGTCGGAAAGTACCCGCCCCACGCGATCGGCACGTCGGGATGGGCCGCCCGGACGGCGGAGGAGATTCGGATCGCCGGGCCGACCTGCGGTCCCGGCATGACGGTCAGCCCGACCAGCGCACAGGGGCCCGCCGCCAGCGCCCTGAGCACGGCGCCGGCCCCGTCGGGCTCCACGTTCTCGTCCACGATCTCGTAGTCGTAGCGGTCCTCCAGCACCGCCCCCAGCGCCAGCACCGAGAGCGGCAGCCGGATGTTCTCGCGGTCACAGATCCGCGGATTGACCAGGATCATGCGCCGCCTCGCCATCGAGCTCCCCCCTCAGCGCGACGGGGACGCCGAGTAGATGGTGAGGATCTCGTTTCCGCAGTCCTGCCGCGCCACGGCGGCCACGGTCAGCGCCTGCTCCTTCAGGGCTGCCAGCATCCCGTCGGCATCGCCTTCGGTGGAGAGAACGAGGAGCGCGCGCCCCCCTGGCGTGAGCGCGGCCGGCAAACCCGCGGCGAAGCGCTCCATGACGTCGGTCCCCTGCCAGGCGACCTCGAGTGGAGACCGGGGGACGCCGCGGAAGAACGGAGGATTGAACAGGACCAGCTCGAACTGCTCGCCCTTGACGGGGTCGAAGAGATCCCCGTGACGAATCTCGACCCGGTCCTCCACCTGATTGAGGAGCGCGTTGATGCGCGCGCAGCGCACCGCCTCCGGGTTGATGTCCACCCCCACCGACCGGAATCCCCGCCGGGCGGCGAAGATCGCCCCCACGCCGGAGCCCGTCCCCATGTCGAGGACCCGGGCCTCGCCCCGATCAGGGGAGGCCGCCCACGCCTTCCGGTGATCGGCGAGCGGCAAGGTCGCCACCGCCCGCGCGAGGAATGCGCTGGAGGCAAAGACCGTCGGGTTGAAGACCTCCGGGAGGATCAGGAGGCGGACACCGTCGAGGCGCTCGAGGACGTGCCGGCCCACCCGGCGTCGCAACAGCGGCCACTGCATGCCGAGCCAGACGCGGGTCCATCCGCGCGTGAGCCGGTTCATCGGGACGCGCGCTCCATCGGCTCGGCTCCGGCGCCGGCGGCCCGGTGGAAGAGCACCGGCCCCGGCGCGAGCCGGGACTCCTCCACGGTCCGGCCCAGGAGCAGCACGTGCGAGCCGGTCTGGACGGTGGCCTCGATCTCGATCTCGGCGATGGCCAGTGAGAAGTCGGGGCAGGAAAGGCCGAAGCGGGTGCTCGTGATCCGGCCGAAGGGTGGCGGATCGATGGGGCCGGCCGCGGTGTGAAACCGACCGAGCACGTAGACGGTGTCCCGGTAGGCCGCCGGCGCCAGACACCACGCGAGGCGGCCGGTCGCGAGTATCGTCCCCAGCGCCCGGCTTTCCCGCCGCAGCGCAAGGGCAAAGCGTCCGGCCTGGAGCGGCCCGACGAGATCCATCGGGAACAGCTCACCGCCCGTGAGCGCGACGATGCCGACCGGGCGGGGCAGCACGTAATAGAGCGCCACGGCGCGGTCGTCGAGGTCGCGCCCGCCGAGCCCGAAGAGCCCGCGCCGAGCGCCGCGGCCGTCGCGGACGGCGCCCCGACGGAGGATCGCCACCTCCGGGGACCCGTTGGCGGCGACTCGCTCCAGCTCGATCGCGCCGACCTCGACGCCCGCGCGGCGTACCACCAGGCTCGCCTTGTCGGCCCCCACATTTCCGACCGCGATCGCGAACGGTCGAAGCGACGCCGCGACGTGGGCCCTCGTCACGTCATTCACCACGCCGTCGGCCTGCAGCTCGACCCGGACGTCGCCAGGCACCGTGTCGAGGCCGACCGCCTCGTATCGCGGCGCGAAGGGGCGCAGGAGTCGCCGCAGCCGCCTCATCATTCACGGCGGCGGAATGCGAGAAAGAGAAAGCGTCCGCCCTTCACCCGCGCGGTTCCGAAGGACGGCGCGGCCGCCCGGGACAGGAAGGGCCGCGAGTGCCAGAACGTCTCGACCGGGTCCCGGTGCCGCCTCGACCCGCCGCCAGCCGCCGACAGGACGACGCTCAGATATCCCGGCCGCACGACGCTCCAGTGAAGCGGGTTCAGCACGCTGGCCAGGAACAGCGCTCCGGCCGGCAGTGCCGCGCCGATCGCCTCGAACACCGGCCTCGGATCGGCGATGGCGTTCAAGACTGCGAAATTCGCGATGGCCGCGTCGAACGGTCCCCGCTCCCGCACGGAGCGCACGAAATCTTCGAGCGTGGCCCACCACACCTCCACGGCGCCCTCGGCGATCACCGCTCCGCAACGCCGTTCGAGCTCCGCGATCATCCGCGCCGACCCGTCGTAGGCGACGACGTGATTCCCGCGACCGGCCAGCCAGAGCGCGTCGACCCCGGTGCCGCAACCGAAGTCGAGCACGCGGCCGCCGGGGGGAACGCGCCGCGCGAACTCGCGGTGAAAGGCCTCGCGCGTCTCGACCCCCCGGAGAGGAGAAAGCTGGGCGTCGTAGTCCGAGGCGATCCGGTCGTAGTAGGCGATCGGCCCTGCACGCTCCGACCCCATCGCGCAGACAGGACGCAGAGCCGTGTCACACCCTTTCACCGCGCCGGGTCTCTCGCGCCCGGTGCGCCGCCAGCATACCCCACGCCGGCGCGACACGCCAGCCGGCGGGCCCGGCTGCTGCCGCCACGGGCAAGTTCGCCGGTCAGGTTTGCCGCCTCGCAAAGACCTCCCCGGTCAGCACCTCGGCCGGGATCACCGCGTCGAGCCGCTCGAGGAACGCCGGCCCGCGCATCCACTCCGCCAGCTCCAGCTTCATGTGCTCGTACTTCATGAAGTTGAAGGCATAAGAACCCCGCCTGTTCAGCAGGTCGATGCAGGTCCTGGTATCCTCCAGGAAGGGGCGGTTGGCCTCGAAGGCCACGCAGGGAAGCGGAGTACGCAGGCCTCTGAACACCTCCGGCTCGAATCCTTCCACGTCGATCTTGCAGAAGCCGGGCAGGCCGTACTGGCCGATGAGCGCTTCCAGCGGACGCACTTTCACTCTTTCCGACTTCCCCCAGTGCAAGCCCTGGAAGGCCGAATAGAACCGCACGAACTCCCCGGACAGGGTGGCGCATTCGCTGTTTTCGTCGCAGAGCAGCAGCTCCGCTTCCGACACGGCGCTGCCGATGGCGCAGGCTTCCAGGCTGAAGGAGGGATTCTGGCCGAATCTCTTTCTCAGGACCGCGAGGCAGGTCGCTTGCGGCTCCACGGCCAGCACCCGCGCCCCGAGGGAAAGGAATATCTCCGTTCGGTCCCCGGAATTGGCGCCGATATCGTAGCAAAGGTCGCCGGGCTGCACGAAGCTCCGGTAGAAGGACCGCATGGCCCTTCGCTTTCTCCAGCCCGACCTGACAGAGGGGAGCGGCAAGGCGGGGGGACGTAGCCAGGCGGAACCGATGGCTCAGCCGAACGGGAGATCAACCGCCTCGGTAGCGTACATCGCAATCGAGCCAGTCTACCATAGCCCCCGGGGGACCCGGCCGCCGGCCGCCCGATCCGGAGCCGCGCTGCGTTGCTTGACATTCCTCGGACCCCGGGCTAGCATGCGCCAATTGCCGTGGGTAGGGCATCCTCGAGAATTCCATGATCGACGTCCTGCTCGCTCACTCCTATTTCCTCAAGTACGACCCCAAGCAAGTCGACAAGATGCGGCCCTACCCGCCGCTGGCCACGCTATACGCGGCGTCGGCCCTGCGCGAGGCGGGCTACTCCGTCGCGCTCTTCGACGCGATGCTGTCCGACGGCGAGCACGAGTTCGACGAAGCCGTGCGACGCCACCGGCCGCGGTTCGTCGCCCTCTACGAGGACAGCTTCAACTTCCTCGTCAAGATGTGCCTGAGCCGGATGCGCCGGGCCGCTCAGCGGATGAGCGAGATCGCCCGGGAGAACGGAGCCGTCGTCATCGCGGCCGGGCCGGATGTGACCGACAATCCGGACGTCTACTTCCCGCACGGCGTCCAGTACGCCTTGATCGGCGAGGCCGATCGCACCCTGCGCGACCTGATCGACATCCTCGACAGGCGGGTGACTCGTCCCCTGGACGAGCTGGACGGCCTGGCTCTGCCGGATCCGGCGGCGCCGGCGGGCGTTCGCCGGACCCGGCCTCGCACGCCGGAGCGCCGTCCCGATTCCTTCCGCTTCCCCGCCTGGGATCTCGTGGACGTCGAGCGGTACCGGGCCGCGTGGCGTCAGGCTCACGGCTACTTCAGCCTCAGCATGGTCAGCACCCGGGGCTGCCCGTTCCACTGCAACTGGTGCGCCAAGCCGGTCTGGGGCCAGCGATACGCCATGCGGTCGGCGGCCAATGTCGCCGAGGAGCTCGACCTCGTCAAACGCACGCTGCGGCCCGACCACATCTGGTTCGCCGACGACATCTTCGGGTTGCGACCCCAGTGGGTGGCGGACTTCGCGCGTGAGGTACAGGCGCGGGACGCCGCAGTCCCGTTCATGATCCAGTCCCGGGCGGACCTGATGACGGAGCAGGCGATCACGGGCCTGGCCGCAGCCGGCTGCGTCGAGGTCTGGCTGGGGGCCGAGAGCGGCAGCCAGCGGATCCTGGACGCGATGGACAAGGGGATCACCGTCGGCCAGATCGTGACCGCCCGGACCCGGCTCAAGGCCGCCGGGATCAAGGTCGGGTATTTCCTCCAGTTCGGATACCCGGGCGAGGACTTCCAGGACATCCTGGCCACCGTGCAGCTGGTACGCGATACCCTGCCCGACCGCATCGGCGTCAGCGTCAGCTACCCCCTGCCAGGCACCAAGTTCCACCAGATGGTGAAGGATCAACTCGGCCCCAAGACCAACTGGGTGGACAGCAACGACCTGGCGATGATGTTCCGGGGCACCTACGAGACCACCTTCTACCGGCGGCTGCACCGGCTCCTGCATGCCGACCTCGAGCTTCGCCTGGCATCCGCCAATGGGCCCCCCGATGTGGCCACCCGGGCGGCGCTGAGCGGTCTGGACGAGGAGTGGACGGAGCTGGCCGAGACGGAGGCGCAGTATCGCAACGTCTCGCCGACCCTCATCGCCAAGGACGCCGCGTTGCCGGTCGCGCCGGATCTGAGCCGCGAGTGGAACTGACCAGCGTCGATCCTCGACTGCTCGACACCCGGCGCGCGTTCGACAGCGTCGCCGCCGACTACGACGGCCCCCGCGGGAACAACGAGCTGATCCAGTGGATGCGCCGCCGCATGTGGCGAACCCTCACCGGGCTCTTTCCCCCGGAGGCGCGACTGCTGGACCTGGGCTGTGGCACGGGGCTCGACGCCGTCCACCTGGCGGCGCAGGGGTACGACATCGTCGCCACCGACTGGTCCCCCCGGATGGTCGCGCGCACCCAGGCCCGGGCCGCCGAGGCGGGCGTCCGAATCCGGGTCGAGGTGCTGGGCATCCAGGAGCTCGCCCGGCTCGATGGCGAGCGCTTCGACGGCATTTACTCCAACCTGGGGCCGATGAACTGCGTCCCCGATCTGTCGGCGGTCGCCCGCGCGGCGGCCGCCGTGCTCGAGCCACGAGGCCGGATGGTGGCGACCGTCATGGGACGGATCTGTCCCTGGGAGTTCCTCTACTACGTCGGGCGGGGACGCTGGGAGCGCGCGCGCATCCGGAGCGCCCGGGGCATCGTGCCGGTCGGCATGAACCGCCACACGGTGTGGACGGCCTACTACACGCCGCGCGAGTTCTACCGGCCGTTCGCCGATCGGTTCGAGCTGACTGCCTGTCGCGCCCTCGGTCTCTTCCTGCCGCCCCCCTACCTCGTCCGGGTCCGCGAACGGCTCCCCCGGTTGTGCGGGCTGCTGGGCTGGCTCGACGACCGACTGGGCGGCTTGCCGCTTCTCCGCAATGCGGGAGACCACTTCCTGATGGTGCTGACGAAGCGCGTCTGACAGTGCCCGAGCGGCCCGGGTGAGCTAAGGCCGGGGTGAAGATCCGCGCGTTCCGGGGCTACCGATACGCCGGCGGCCAGCGCGACCTGACCAAGGTCGTGGCGCCGCCCTACGACCAGATCAGCCCCGACCTTCAGGACCGCCTCTATGCGCTGAGCCCGGTCAACATCGTCCGCGTCTCGTACCCCCGGGACGGTGCCGGCGACAAATATCAGGAGGCCGGCCGGGCGCTCGACGCCTGGCTCGCCCAGGGCGTGTGGGCGCGCGACGACCGGCCGGCGATCTATCCGTACCATCAAACCTACACCGTGGCCGGGCAGCCCGTGACGCGGTCGGGGTTCGTCGCCCTCGGGGAGGTCTCGGAGTACTCGGCGGGCATCGTCCGGCCCCACGAGCGGACCCACGCCGGGCCGAAGCAGGATCGGATGCGGCTGCTGGAGGCGACCGCAGCCGACATCGGCCTGCTCTTCATGCTGACCGGCGACCCGGACGGCGACCTCCTCCGGGCGGCGGCGCCGACGGGACCGCCGATCGCCGAGGCCCGCGACCTCAAGGGCGAGCTGCACCGGCTCTGGCGCATCACCGAGCCGGCCACCGTCGCGCGGATCCAGTCGCTCATGGCCCCGCGGTCGGTCATCATCGCCGACGGCCACCACCGCTATGAGACGGCGGTCGAGTACGCGCGCCGCCACCCGGACGCCCGTCACAAGCTCATGGCCCTCTTCACGCTGGAGGCCCCGGGGCTCACGATCTTCCCGAACCACCGCCTGGTCCGGCGTCTGGAGGATTTTTCCCTGGACCGACTCCGGCGAACCGCCGCGCCCTGGTTCGACGCGGCGCCTCTGCCCGATCCCCTCGCCTTTCGGCCCACGAACCGCGCGATCGGGGTGGTAGCCGGCGGCGAGGCCGCCGTCCTCACCCTGCGCGACGGCGCGTTCGACCGCATCGCCTGGCCGGCGGCCGCCTCGCGGGCGTGGCGTGAGCTGGCGGTCTCCATCCTCCACGAAGGGATCCTGCGGCCACTCCTCGACATCACCGACACGAAGCTCGACGCCCGAACCCACGTGGACTACACGGCCGAGCAGGCCGAGGCCGTCCGGCTCGCCCGCGAGGGACGGTGCCAGGCCGCATTCCTGATCGCCCCGACCACGCCCGAGGAGCTTCAGGCGGTCGTCCGGGGCGGCGAGCTGCTCCCGCAGAAGTCGACGCACTTCTACCCGAAGCTCCTGGACGGCCTCGTCTTCGCCCGGCCGGGCGAGGAATAGGCGACGTACCCACCGTGGACGCGCAGCCCTTCCGGGTCCGGATCGCCGAGGAGGTCCTCGCGGATCTCCGCGAGCGGCTCCGCCGCGCGCGCTGGCCGGACGAGGTCCCGGGAGCGGGCTGGTGCTACGGGACCGACCTGACCTACCTCCGGCAGCTCGTCGACTACTGGCGGGACCGTTACGACTTCCGCCCTCACGAGGCCCGGCTGAACGAGTTCCGCCAGTTCACGGTCCCGCTGGCCGGCGTCGAGCTGCACTTCATCCACCAGCCAGGCGTGGGCCCTCGCCCGCTGCCCCTGCTCCTGTCACACGGCTGGCCGGGCTCCGTCTGGGAGTTCCACAAGCTCATCCCCTTCCTCACCGATCCAGGGCGGTTCGGCGGCGACCCGGCGGACGCCTTCACGGTCGTGGCTCCCTCGCTGCCCGGCTACGTCTTCTCGTTCCGCCCAGGTCAGCCGCGCCTCGGCGTCCCCGAGATGGCCGACGTCTTTGCGACGTTGATGGCGGAAGTGCTCGGCTATCCGAGATTCGGCGCCCAGGGCGGCGACTGGGGCGCGTTCGTGACCTCCCGGCTCGCCGTCACTCACCCGGATCGACTGGTCGGCATCCACCTGAACCTTCTCCCGCTGCGGCGGGAGATCCCGCACCCGGCCACGCCGACCGAGGAGGAATCGCGGTATCTGAAAGAGCTCGCGCTGTGGCTATGGGAGGAAACCGGCTACCAGTGGATCCAGGGGACGAGGCCCCAGACGCTCGCCTACGCGCTCACGGACTCGCCGGTGGGACTGGCGGCCTGGATCGTGGAGAAGTTCCGGAACTGGAGCGACTGCGGCGGCGACGTCGAGCGCCGATTCACCAAGGACGAGCTTCTCACCAACGTGACGCTCTACTGGGTGACCGGCGCGATCAACTCGTCCTTCTGGCCCTACTACGCGCGCTACCATCAGGGATGGCCGCTGCCCGAAGGGGTCCGCATCGAGGTCCCCACCGCCTACGCGGCGTTTCCGTGCGAGATCCTGCGCCCGCCGCGCGCATGGGCCGAGCGCGTCTTCGACATCCGTCGCTGGACCCCGATGCCGGCGGGCGGCCACTTCGCCGCGATGGAGGAGCCGGAGGCGCTCGCCGCCGACCTGCGCGCGTTCTTCCGCGGGCTGCAGCCCCGGGACTAGCCGTGCCACGACGGGGGGGCATCGGGGGGTCCTCCGAGCCCCCCCCGAAATGACCGAGGAGGCTGTCGGAGTAACCACGCTCCGCAGCTTGCCCAACCGCCCACGGT
>DASYQW010000055.1 GCA_036005065.1 Candidatus Methylomirabilota bacterium
ACTGACTCATCAGATCCTCGCCGACATGATTGGGACCAGCCGTGAGACCGTGACGCGCCATCTCGCCCGCCTGAGGCGATTGGGGGTCGTCCGCCAGCGGGGCCGGACCCTCCTCATCCAGGCACCCCGTCTGAGGGCCCTGGTGCCGGACTGGCCACCCACCCGGGTGTAGTCCCCCAGTCGTCAGGCCGAGGACGGTGTGACACCCGTCACGGCAACGCGGACCTCCCGGCTCCATGCTCTCAGGTGGAGGCGCCGGACCTGCTCCTCCTTCGTGCGGGGGAGGCGTCCTGGGCCTCTGAAGGAGGTGGAGGATGGTAGGCGTGGAAGGCCTGTTCCTGGAGTCCCTGACGGGTTCGTTGGTCGTCGTGGTGCTGATCCTGGCGATGCTCGTGGCCGGTGTCGCCTACGGGTGGCTTCCTGAGAAGCGGGCCCAGCGAAGGACGGAAGGCCAGCCGCTCAGGAAGGCTGCCTGAGGCCGACACCAGCCTGGGACCTGACGGACGGCCGGGGGCCGCACTCCCGGCCGTCCGCTTCCCCCCGAAATCCGGTCTCCACGGTCAACCAACCCTGCGGTGGACAAGCCAGCTTTCCTGCGGCGGGTGCCCATCTTCTCCATGCTCGAGCCGAAGCATCTCACGAGCCTGGCGGAGATCACGCACCACCAGCGGTACCGGAAGGGCCAGATCGTCTTTTACCGCGGTGATCCCGGCAGCGCGATGTATCTGCTCCTGTCGGGGTCGGTCAAGATGACCCTGCCATCGGATAGCGGGGCCGAGGTGATCGTCGCGCTGCTTCGGCCCGGGGATCACTTCGGAGAGCTGGCGGCCATCGACGGGCGGCCCCGCTATGTCACCGCGATCGCCGACCAGCCGACGGAAGTGCTGGCCATCCACCGCAACGATCTGCTGGCGTTCCTGAGGGATCACGCGGAGGCCTCGTTGCAAATCGCGATTTCGCTCTGCCTGCGCCTACGACACGTCACGGAGCTGTTGGCTGACCTGGCGTTTCTCGACCTCCTGTCCCGCCTCGCCAAGCGCCTCTGCCAGCTGGCGGATATCTACCACGGATCCTCGGTGGAGGCCGCCGAGATCCATGTCAGCCAGGAGGCGTTGGCGGAGATGGTCGGGGCCACCCGGGAGGCCGTCAACAAGCAGCTGGCCCGGCTGCGGGAGATGGGTCTGATCGACACCGGCCGGGGGCACGTCAGGATCCTCAAGCCGGAGAGGCTCAGCGCCCTCGCGTTCGGCAATGTGACCGAGGTCACAGAGCGAACGTAGTCCCGATCATTGTCGTCGCTCTGGCCGCCGCCTACAGTTCCCGGTAGGTGAACGGGGAACATCGTTCACCGGCAAGGAGGACGACGGCGATGGTCGGCAAGGTGCTGTTTGCCGTGGACGGTTCGGTGCCGTCGCGTGAAGCGGCGGCACTGGCGCATGACCTGCTTCCCAAGGCTCGCGAGGTCCTCATCCTCCAGGTCGTACCGCAGCTGCCGTATGCCTGGAACGCCTGGCCGGCCTTCCCGGATCTGTCGCAGGACCTGGCGAGGGCCTGGGCGTACGTGTCGGAGGTCGGTGACGATCTCGGCGCGCAGGGCTGGAACGTCGATACCAGGGTCGAGTGTTCCCCCCTGAGCGCGGCCGAGGTCGACCAGGAGATCCTGAGACTTGCCGATCTCCTTCGGCCGAATCTCATTTGCCTGGCCCTGGCCAAGGGGGGCGTCGCCGGCAGTATCGTCCGGAAGGCGCCCATGCCGGTCTTGGTCGCGAGGCTGACGTCGCGCGACGACAAGCCTAAGGGCCGGAGAGAAGAGAAGAGGGAGCATCTCGAGCCGTGGCTCGTGCATCGCAGCCTCTTGCTCAATCCTGTCGCGGCCCTGGTCTTCAGGTATGCCGGAATCGTGTGAGGAGCCGGTCACTCAGCCCTCGGTGTGCAATCACCGACCACCGTCAGTCCGACCGTGACGGACACCTCTGGACAGGCGGCGCATGACCGCAGAGGGGAGAGAGAGATGAGCGCAGAGGGTCAGATCAATCGTTGGTGGCGGGTCGCGGGTGGGCTCTCCATGAACCTCGCCCTCGGTTCGCTCTATGCGTGGAGTGTCTTCGTCGCGCCCCTCGAGAAGGAATTCGGGTGGAAGCGGGCCGACACCGCCATGATCTTCACCATCGCCGTATTCGTGTTCGGGCTCGCGTTTATCCTGGCCGGGCGGCTCCAGGACAAGAAGGGGCCGTTCTGGATCTCGGTGATCGGCGGCGTGCTGGTCAGCGTGGGGTTCTTCGTCAGCGCCTGGACCACGACCCTCGCCTGGGTCTTCTTCTGGTTCGGCGCCATCGGCGGCATCGGCAACGGCTTCGGCTATGCGACGCCGATCCCCGTCATGGCCAAGTGGTTCCCCGATCGGCGGGGCCTGGCGGTCGGGCTCGCGGTCGCCGGCTACGGCGGCGGGTCGGCCATCTTCGGCCCGCTGGCCGGCAACTGGCTGATCCCCACGTACGGGTGGCGGGCCACCTTCCAGATCCTCGGGGTCATCTTCCTGGTCATGACGTTGGCCGGGGCGTACCTGCTGAAGAACCCGCCGGTGGGCTACCGGCCGGCCGGCTGGGTGCCGGCCCCGGCGGCCAAGGCCGCGGGCACGACGTATGAATTCACCCCAGGCGAGGTGTTGAAGACGCCGAGCTTTTACCTGATGTGGGTCGCCTACTGCCTCGGCACCTCCGCGGGCCTCATGGTGATCAGCCAGCTCGTCCCGTTCGCCCGCAGCGTTGGATTGGCCGCTCTCGGGACCACGGCCATCTTCATCGGGGCCGCCGGGAACGCTGGGGGCCGGATTCTCTCGGGCTGGATGTCGGATACGCTCGGCCGGCTCAACGTGTTGCGGCTGATGATCGCGATCTCGGCCGTCGCGATGCCGATCCTCTACCAGGTGGGCGGGCACGGCCTTTTGTTCTTCGTCGTGGTGTTCATCGTCTACTGGTGTTACGGCACCCAGCTCTCGGTGAACGCCTCCACGACCTCGGACTTCTGGGGGACCAAAAACGCGGGCATCAACTACGGCCTGCTGTTCACGGCGTGGGGCGTGGCAGGCATCGTCGGCCCGCGCATCGGCGGCGTGCTGTACGACAAGTACCAGAACTACCAGGCCGCCTTCTACACCGCGGCCGTCCTGGCAGTGGTCGCGCTGGTGGCCGAGCTCCTGGCACGGCGCCCGGCGGTCCCGGAGGGGGCGCCGGTCAAGGCGACCGCGTAGCCGGAGAGACGCCGCCTGACAGCCATGCCAGCTTCCCGGCCGGCCGTGCTGGCAGCGGGGTTGCTCGTATCCCTCCTTCGAAGCGCCTCGCAAGGGCGCGCGTCTACCGGTGGACAGTCCGGGCCACCCAGGCCCACTGGAAGGCGCGAGATAAAGGAGGATCGCAGATGCGAGTTTTAGCGATTCTGGTAGCGGCGGCAGCGATTGTCACACTCGGCGTTGGCTCCGCGACGGCTCAGAGCCAGGCACCCCAGTACGCCCCGCCGGTGCCGGGCGCCCCGCCGGTCCCCGCGGAGACGCTCTCCAAGAACGTCGAGGGAACGGTGAAGAAGGTCGACTCGGCCGCGAAGTCGGTTCAGGTCTCATCCGGGCTCCTCGGGCTCGGAGGCGCGACCATGAGCGTGACGGAGGAGACGAAGATCACCGTTCAGGGCAAGGAGGGCTCGTTCGCGGACATTCGCGAGGGGGCGAAGGTCAAGGCCGCCTATGAGAGCCGGGGCGGCAAGAACGTGGCGAAATCCATCGAGGTGATGGCGGCGGAAGAGAAGGAGAACTCAGCCGGCCGACCGGGGCCCGGCGTCTCCCCTCCCATGGGCACGATCCCGGGAACATCCCCGGCGCAGCCAAAGACTCAATAACGGATCGCTCTCGAGCACGGGCGCGGTGAATGGACCGCGCCCGTGCGTCCCTCCGCGGTCGTCGCCTCGTGTAGCCGAGCGTCCTGCCAGGATCAGGGAAGGCCGGCGACGATCTTCCGGTACTCGGCCTCGGAAAAGGCCCTCAGATGGGTCGTGCGGATGTTGCCCTGCGCGCCGAGGGCGAGGGCGAACTTGGCCACCACATCGTCACTGGGCGCTTCGAGAACGATCACGATGTCGTAGGGACCCATCGTGAGGTAAAACTGTTTCAGCTCACCTCCGAGGTCCTTCAGGAGCTTCTTCCCGGCCTCGAGCCGCTTCGGCGAGTCCTTGACGTTCCGAAGTCCCTGTTCCGTGTAGTGGATCAGGCTGATGTAGGTCGGCATGTCGCACTCCTCGTTGTTGAATGCAACGACGCCCCGGGGTCGGGCCCCCGGTAAACCCCTCGACGCTCAGGCGGTCGTGGAGTCGGGACGAGCGTCGCGACGCCCGTTCCAGGCGCGATCAGCGGTTGCCACCCCGGATCTTCGGGACCAGAAGGATCACGTCCCGGTCGGCGAGGCGCCGGGAGTGGCTCACGCTCTCCCCGTTGACCCGCACCTCGACCTGGCCATTGATGCCCTGCTCGGCCAGAATGTCGCCGAGGGTCGTTCCGGGGTCGCGGACCAGCTCCTGAGTGCTCTTGCCCAGCATCACCAGCTTGACGGCGATCGGCTCCCGGACGCCCAGTTCCGTGCGCTGCATGGTGTCCCCCTTTCTGTGGGTCAGCAGGCGACGAACGTCATGGTCTTGTGATCGAGGATCAGCTCGCCCTTGAGGGGCTCGCCGGTGAGGAACTTCTTGATCTGGCCGGCCACCAGCGCGGCGATGGAGAACCCGGTGTAGACGATCGCCTGGGCGGTGCACGGCAGGATCACGGCCTCCTCGTCCGCGTGGAGCGACGTCTCGTACCGGCGGATATCGTCAGGATCCGCGGGCCGCACGGTGAGGATCCGAGCCACCTCGGCACCCATCCGGGCATCGAGGTAGAGCGGCACGCCGGCGCGGTGCCGGATCCCCTGCAGCCAGATGTGGCGGCGGGCGGTCATCGTGTCCACCGCCGTGACCACCAGGCCCCGGAGCCGCTGGTCCCGGACCCGTTCCGCCCGACCCTCCAGCGACACACCGGCCACATCCCGCACCAGGTCCGCCAGCGCCTCCACCTTCAGGCGCCCCACGTCGGCCAGCCGATAGGCCTGGTTCGGAATGTTGTGCGGCTCCACCCGGTCGTCGTCATACGCGGTCAGCGCGCGACAGCCCATCTTCGCCAGAGCCAGGACGACGAACGACCCGATCCCCCCGCAACCGACGACGGAGATGGGGACGTCCAGCTGGTCCGGCTCGATCAGGTCCTGTTGACGGTAGAGGTCCACGGCGCCTCAGTCCACCTGGGGGGGAGCGGCGGCGCCCCCAGAGCGTGACGGCGATTGGTTCACGGCCTGTCGACTCTCCTCCAGGCGGGACAGGAACGTGAGCTCGAAAGCCTGTCCCTCGATGGGCGATGGATATCGGACGCAGGAGACGACCGATATCTTCTCCACCATGTCGGCCCACGTGGCCTTCCGCAGGGCCGCGGCCCGGGCCGGCCCGAGCGGCTCCTCAGGCCGGACAACGGGGATCCCGTCGACGGTGCTCCGCTCCGGCTTCCACGTGTCATAACGGCAGCGGAGGTCCCCCGCCTTGTTGGTCACCAGTGAAACGAGCGAGTCGCCCCCGAAGCCCCGAATGGTCGCCTCGTCCGTGTCGCTCCACTCCACGCCGTGCTCCGCGTGGCTGTGCCACCAGAGCCGGAGCGCCGCCGGATCCCGCCCCTCGTCCAGGCACCGGTGGAGGAGGCCGAGCAGCGCCTCGGGCTGAAGCTCGGTCTCGGCCGCGGAGACACGCTGGTCCAGCAGGAAGAGCTCCGTCACCAGCAGTCCCTCGCCCTCCGGTCGCACCTCTCCCAGGCCGCCGATCTCCGAGGGGCAGAGCTCGACGTAGAGGCGGAGCCGGGCGTAGGTCTCCGCGGTGAATCGGAGGACCGCGGGAGCCGCTGACGGGGTCACGTCGATGCCGTCTTCCAGTGGGTGACCGGGACGTACCAGTCCTGAGGGGTGATGGTTCGCAGGAAGTCGAGCAGCACCTCGGCGGCGGCGACCCACTGATACTCGGCCACCAGCTTCGCCACCCCTTCCCGGACGTTCCCCAGGCAGGGCCGCCCGTTCCAGACGTGCGGGTGATCGTACAGCCCATAGGCATCGGTGAGGTTTCGGACCGCGATGGACCCCGTCTCCGCGAGGTCGATCTCGAAGCATCCGAGTCGGTATCGGACGCCGCCGTGCGCCACCTCGATGGGCCCGGTGACGAGGCGGACACCGCCAGCATACACCGCGACGTCGCGGACGCCCTCCAACCCCAGGAGCCGCCGCCAATCGTCCGCGGCGTCGGCGGCCTCGGCGGTCTCCCCCTGCAAGACCCGCAATCGCCGCCGGCACGCGACCAAATGCCGCGCCTCCTGCGTGAGCCGGCAGGAGAGCTCCTCGACCGCGTGCTCCGTCGCCCGGATCTCCTCCTCGACGAACCGGGTCTCCTCCCGAAGGCCTCGCCCTTGCTGCTCGGCGTAAGCCTCCCGCGCTCGGGCACGTGCCGCCTCTCGAAGGAGCCCCTCCTCCAGGGCGGTTTCCCGGCAAAGCCGGTTCACGACTACCTTGAGCCGCGGCTCCGGGAGGGCTGCCACCTCGGAGATCCAGGCCCTGACATGGGGAAGGGCGAGGTCCAGGCTCTTGCGAAGGAGCAGCCGCGCCAGCGGCTCGGGCTGCCCAGCCAGGTC
>DASYQW010000056.1 GCA_036005065.1 Candidatus Methylomirabilota bacterium
TGCCAGTGTGTCGACGGTCTCGGTGCTCAAGGCGAGGTGGTCCTCCCGGGTGGTGACGTGCCGGCATGGTAGCACCGTGGTGCCGCCGGTCACCCCCCGAAGGGGCCTGTATTCGGCCGTCCGAAAGTAACCCCCTCGACCCTCGCCCGACGGCGTCGGACGCCCGGCGCAGAACGGGTTCGCATCGCTGTCGGCAGTACATCTGGCCTTGCCCGAGCCACAAACCCACTGAGCACGGTCCAGCGGCAGGCGCGACGCCAGCGATCATGCATGGCCGACCATGCATCGGCGATGGTTTCGACGCCCGCCCAACGCCAACGGCCCTGCCAGGCGCCGGTATAGCGTTGTCGGCGATACGGGCCGTTTGAGGGGCGACGTGGTGGCAGGACTCGGACGCGGCGGATGCTCCCGCCGCCGCCCGCGCTGTGATGCACCTCCTGTCGGGGCCCCCGGCCGGGCGACCCTCGGCTTAGGCGCGCAGCGCCTCCGGAATCGCCGCCAGCTCGTCCCAGTATCGGACGATGGTCCGGATCCCCGTCTCGTAATTGGCGAGGATCATCGATTCGTTCGGCGCATGCGCGTTGCAGTCGGGGTTGGCGAAGCCCAGCAGGACGACCGGCAGCCCTAGGATCGACGCGAAGCTGGCGCAGACCGGGATGGATCCGCCCTCGCGAATGAACAGCGGGCGCTGACCGAAGGTCGCTTCCAGGGCGCGGACGGCGGCCTGCGTGGCCGGGTGATCCATCGGCGTCAGGCCCGGCAGCCCGCCTCCCAGGTTCGTGACCTCCACCCGGCAGCCTTCCGGGGCGGCCCGCAGGATGTGTGCGCGGACCAGCTCATAGATCTTGTCCGGCTCCTGGTTGACGACGAGCCGGCAGCTGATCTTGGCGTGGGCGCTGGCCGGGATGATCGTCTTGGCGCCCTCGCCCTGGAAGCCTCCCCAGATGCCGTTGACGTCGAGCGTGGGCCGAGCGCCACGGCGCTCGAGGGTCGTGTATCCCGGCTCCCCGACGAGCGTCGGGAGCCCCAGCTCCTCCCGGTAGGCCTCTTCATCGAAGGGCAGGGCCGCGAACGCCTCCCGATCTCGATCGCTCAGCGGGACCACGTCGTCGTAGAAGCCGGGCACCAGGATCCGGCCGTCTGCGCTCTTGAGCGCAGCGATGAGGTGGGCCAGCGCGTTGCCCGGATTCTGGACGGCTCCGCCGTAGACGCCCGAGTGGAGGTCGACCGCCGTCCCCAGGACGTCCACCTGGAAGTAGCTGATGCCCCGCAGGCCGAGCGTGATCGCCGGGAGATTCCCCTCGAAGAAGCCGGTGTCGCTGATCACCGCGAGGTCGGCCGTCAACCGATCCCGGTGTTCATCGAGCCAGCGATCGAGGTTCACGGAGGTTCCCTCCTCCTCGCCCTCGAACAGGAACTTGAGGTTGACCGGCAGCCGGCCGCGGGTGGCCAGGATGGCCTCCGCGGCCCGCAGGTGCATGTGCACCTGGGCCTTGTCGTCGGCCGCGCCCCGGGCGAGCATCCGGCCGTCGCGGATGAGCGGCTCGAACGGCGCCTTCTCCCATTCCTCGATGGGATCCGGTGGCTGGACGTCGTAGTGCCCGTACACGAGGATCGTTGGCGCTCCCTCCGCATGGAGCCAGTCGCCGTACACGAGGGGGTGGCCGCCGGTCTCGGCCACCTCGACGTGCTCGACTCCCATCGTCCGCAGCTCATCCGCCAGGAACTCGGCGGCCCGCCGACAATCCGCCGCGTTCTCGGGCAAGGCCGACACGGACGGGATGCGCAGGAATGCCTCGTATGACGCGAGCCGACGGTCGTGATTGGCATCGAGATAGGTCTCCAGGGCATCGGTGGTGGCGGTCATCGGGTCCTCCGGTGGCGGGAAGGGGTAGATCGGCTGTCGATCGGCTGGCGGCTCGAGGGTCGGGCCCAGGTGGCCCGAACTCGAATCCTACGCAGAATCGAGCCGGCGAGCCTGACGGCTCGCCGGTCGTGTCGCGTGCGTGGAATGTGGCGGCTCGCGGGCGCCGCCGGTCAGGCCGGGCTTGGTGCCGGCGCCGGCGCCGGGCCGGCCGAGGTGCCCGGCTTGTCCGAGGAGCCCGACGCCGCGGCCTTGCCCTGACCTAGCACCGGGGCGCCGCCGTGGATGTCCTCCTTGGGCGGCAGGTCGCTGAAGAGCTTCTCGAACTCCTCCGTATCGACGGTCTCCTCCGCGACGAGCTTCTCGGCCAGGTTCTGGAGCCGGTCGCGATTCGCGACAAGGACCTCCATCGCCCGGTCGTAGGCACGGTCGATGATTGCCCGAACCTCCTCGTCGATGGTCTTGGCGACATCGTCGCTGTAGTTACGCTGCTCACCGATCTCGCGGCCGAGGAAGACGAGCTCGTCGCGCTTGCCGAAGCTGAGCGGACCGAGCTTGTCGCTCATGCCGAACTCGGTGACCATCCTGCGCGCCAGGTCGGTCGCCTTCTCGATGTC
>DASYQW010000057.1 GCA_036005065.1 Candidatus Methylomirabilota bacterium
GAACAACTGGATCATCACCCGTACCCCTCCCGTCCGGCCGCCGCAAGGAAGATGAACGATCGATGGTGGCCGCCGGAGCGGCCTGGGGACGACGAAAGCGGGAGAGACGGCTAGTGGTCTTCGGCGGGGAACGCGGCCGTCAGATCGTCAGGCTGGTGGCGGACGGGTCGAACGGCCAGAAACCGGCGCCGCCCGAGTTTCGCGAGAGGGCCGGAACCGGACTGCACGATCCAGAGGCGTTGCGGGAGCTCGCGGCGGTCGGGCTGGCGCGCCAGAAGAGGACTTGGGGCGTTGATGGGCGCGGCGGTGCCGCCGTGCACGGCTTCGATCGATTCGCTCGGGTCAAAGCGGACGGAACCTGGAAGCATCGGGTTGGAGAAGTCGACCGACACGCAGAGAAGGATGACCCATCCCAGTCGCTGCATAGTCACAGGGTAACCTCTCACCGGCTGGCGTTGTCAAGCCTTCTTGGCTTACCCGACTGCCGCGCCGCAGCAAACAGAGCTTGGAGGGCGCTCATTCGCCGTCGGTTGGTCCGCGCCATCGATTCCGACGCCAGGCTGGTCGTTCTACATGGAGCCGAAGCTGCCTGCCGGCGAAGGGCTTGACGCCCCGCCGGAAAGGGTGTTTAGCTCGGCTACGCGCGCGAGAACCGCCTTGAGAGCTCTCCGGGGCGCCCCGACGCTGGCATCGCCCTCCACGATGACGAGGCGGGTCATCGCGCTCTCGGTCATGGCGGCGCTCTACGCGGGCGCCATCGCGCTCGGGGCGGCCTCCTTCGCGACCTACAGGCACGCCTCGGGCGTCGAGGACCTCGGCCACCTCGTGGTTCCCCCCTTGCGGCGGCTCGTCGGTCCGGAGGCGGCGCCGTACGTGTTCTGGCTGGGGACGCTGCCGCTCGAGCTCTTCTTCGTCGCCATCACGCTCGTCATCCTGGTCACGGGCAAAGGGATCAGGCTCGGGCTCTGCCTGTACGTCGCCTACTTCCTGCACTGGCTGTTCTTCCACGCGACCGCGGTGCCACTGCCCGACGACATGGTCTGGCAGTTCCCGAAGGGCGTGTTCACGTTCGGCAAGCCGTACCTCAGCGACTTCTGGTTCAGCGGGCACACGGCCAACGCGGTCCTCATCGCCCTGGCGGCGGCGAGGAGCCGCCCGTGGCTCAAGGGGCTGGCCTGGGCGAACGTCCCGTTCCAGGTCGCGCTCGTGCTGTCCACGCGGACGCACTACACCATCGACGTGCTGGGCGCGGTCTTCGTCGCGTACTCGATCCACCGGGTGTCCCTCGACGTCGCCGCCGCCCTGAGCCGGCGTGCCGGGGACACCCGCCCGTGACCACCGAGCTCGACGTCACACTGTACAGGGCGTGACCCGGCTGACGGTCTTCCCGAGCGCGCGGGTTCCCACGGAGGCAACCATGCTGACACGACGCGAGGTGATCGTCGGGAGCTCTGCGCTCCTCCTCTGGCCCGGCTGCGCGACGCGCGGCGCCGTCGAGCTGAACGACATTCACTCGCAGCTGAACGGCACCCCGGTCGGCGCCGTCGTCCGGCCCGGCTCCGTGGACGACATCCAGCGCGCGCTGGCGCGCGCCCGGCGGGCCGGCCAGGCGGTCAGCATCACCGGCGGACGGCACGCGATGGGCGGACAGCAGTTCGGCGCCGGCACGCTCAACCTCGACATGACCGGGATGCGGCGCGTGCTCCACTTCGATCCCGACGCGGGGGAGATCGAGGTCGAGGCCGGCATCCAGTGGCCTGAGCTCATCGAGTATCTGGTTCGAGCACAGGAGGGACGGCCGAGGCAGTGGGGCATCGTGCAGAAGCAGACCGGCGCTGACCGTCTCACGATCGGCGGCGCGCTGGCGGCCAACGCCCACGGCCGGGGACTGCGCTTCAAGCCGATCGTCCAGGACGTCAAGTCGTTCGTCATGCTCGATGCGGCCGGCCGCACCGTGACCTGCGACCGGCAGACGAACCCGGAGCTGTTCCGGCTGGCGATCGGCGGGTATGGGCTCTTCGGTGTCATGACCTCGGTCACGCTCCGCCTGACGCCGCGCCGAAAGGTCCAGCGCGTGGTCGAGATCCTGGACGTGGACCGCGTCATCCCCGCCTTCGGGCGGCGAATCGCCGACGGCTTCACCTACGGCGATTTCCAGTACTCGACCGAGGCCGGGGCGGAGCGCTTTCTCCGCACGGGCGTGTTCTCGTGCTACCGGCCGGTGGCCGACGACACCCCCATCCCGAGCGGTCAGAAGGAGCTCCAGCCCGAGGACTGGCGCGAGCTGCTGTTCCTCGCCCACGCCGACAAGCGGCGGGCCTTCGAGGCCTACACCGGTCATTACCTGGCGACCGACGGCCAGATCTACTGGTCCGACACGCAGCAGCTCGGCACCTACTTCGACGACTACCACCGCGAGGTCGACCGCCGCCTCGGCGCCACCGATCGGGCGACCGAGATGATCACCGAGATCTACGTCCCGCGGCCCCGGCTCGCCGACTTCCTGGCCGAGGCCCGCGACGACTTCCTCAAGAACCGGGTCGAGCTGATCTACGGGAGCATCCGGCTGATCGAGCGCGACGATGAGACGTTCCTGCCCTGGGCCAAGCAAAGCTACGCGTGCACCATCTTCAACCTGCACGTCGTCCACACGCCGGAGGGCCTGGACCACTCCGCGCGAGCGTTCCGCCGCCTCATCGACATGGCCTGGCGACGGGGCGGCAGCTACTTTCTCACCTACCATCGGTGGGCGACGCGCGCCCAGGTCGAGGCCTGCTATCCGCAGTTCGCCGAGTTCCTGCGCCACAAGCGCGCGCACGATCCGGAGGAGCGCTTCCAGAGCGAGTGGTACCGCCACTACCGGCGCATGTTCGCCTACCCCACGGCGTGACGCCAGCCCTCAGCTGCCAGTGGGCTAACTCCTCAGCGCAGTCTGCACCTGGGCCAGGTGCTCTTCGGCGTGGCCGACGATAAACGACTCGATGACCTCGGCCACGGTCACCTCACCCCTCCCCGCGTGGATGCCTCGCTTGCCGCGCTCGGCCATCGACTGCTTCCGGATCGTGCTTGCCGCTGAACGAACCTCGTCCTGCAGCTTGCCCAGCAACTCGTCAGGTTCCGCGGTCGCGCCGTGCGCGACGCCCGCTAGCCGCTCAGGCGAGCCGGCCTTGCGCCCGAATGTGGGTGGCTCTCCGGTGGACGCGATCAGCCCGCGACAATGGTTCAGCCAGTACGGGATCATCTCCGTCATGTGCCCCAGAGCCTGCATCGCTGACCATTCGTTCTCCGCCGGCGCCGTGCGCAGACGCGAGGCCACGCCGGGTTCCCGCAGCAACCTGGCCACTTCTTCGTAGACTCGTTCGAGTCGGCGGGCTTGTGCCTCGCCAGGGCTTTCCGCGGTGTGTGTCGTCATTTCCCGTCTCCTGGTGTGTCGGTTCGTTAGCCGTGTTCAACCCGCGGACTCTTGGATGAGCTCATCGGCTCGCGAGCGAGCTAGGCGGGCGACTCACCCCACCGGCGCCTGCACGCGCCGCACGAGCGCGGTCGTGAGGCGGCGCGGCAGGAACCGCACTCCGTGCGCGAACACCCGGTTGGTGAAGCCGTGGATGAAGACGCGCTTGCCTCGCATGAGCGCCGCGTAGCCGGCCCGGGCCACGGCCGCCGCCTCCGCCACGTTGCCGCGCATGAGCCTCGACGCCTGCATCCCCGCCGCCGCTTCGAAGCCGGAACGCGTCGGGCCCGGGCAGAGCGTGGTGACCGTCACGCCGGTGCCCTCGAGCTCGCAGGCCAGCGCCTCCGAGAAGGACAGCACGTACGCCTTCGTCGCGTAATAGACGGCCATCAGCGGCCCCGGCTGGAACGCGGCCGTGGAGGCCACGTTCAGGATCCGGCCGTGGCCGCGGGCCAGCATTGCCGGCAGGAGGCGCTTGGTCAGCTCCGTCAAGGCCACCACGTTGACCTGGATCATCGCCAGCTCTCTGGCGAGACTCGTCTCGGCGAAGGGGCCGAATACGCCGTAGCCGGCGTTGTTCACGAGGATCCCGACGGTGATCCCGAGGTCCTCGAGCCGCCGCACCACCGAGGCGGCGGCTCCGGGCTCGCCGAGGTCGGCCGCGATCACCTCACAGCGGATGCGGTGGCGGTCGGCGAGCGCCGTGGCCAGCTCGTCCAGCGTCGGCCGGGACCGGGCGACGAGCACGAGCGGGTGACCGTCCCGGGCAAACAGTCCCGCGAGCTCGCGGCCGATGCCGCTCGAGGCCCCGGTGATCAGCGTCGTCTCGCTCATGGTGCTCATCGACTCCTCCTCGGCCTCGGCGGCGGCGCCCGGCGACTGCCACGGCTCACGGGCCGGCGAGGTTGTCGCTCGGGAGCGCGTCCTCGGGCATCGGCACGCCGCCCGGCGGCCCGCCGGGGACGCGACGGGGCGCACGACGCGGTCGCACGAGAGGAAAGGGCCGTTCGTGGGCTACGAGATCACGAAGCCGGCGCCGACCGGGTCGGTCGGGTCGATCAGCCACTTCGCGTAGCCGATGATGTTGGCCCGGCCCTTGACGGTGGGGATGACGGCTCGCTGGCCGTCGAGCCGGGTCTCGCCGGTGAGCCGGCCCTCGAAGGTGCCGCTGCCGAGAAGTCCCTCGGCCTGGATCGTCTGGCCGATGGCGAGCTGCCCGCGCGCCTCGAGCATGGCCAGCATCGCGCTCGTCCCCGTCCCCCCCGGGGACCGATCCATCTTCCCGTCACTGAAGACGTGGACGCAGCGATAGCGTGCCTCCGGCCGGGTGGGCTCGTGGTAGAACGTCACCAGGTCCAGCTGGGTGATGTGGGGCTGAGTCGGATGCCGGAGCGTCACCTTCTCCCGGAGCTGCGCCTTCGCGATCGTCCCCAGCCGCGAGAATCGGCTTCCGTTCTCGGGACCGATCGGGAGCGCCTGGCGGTCCCACTTGATGATGCCGAAGTAGTTCCCGCCGAACACGACGTCGGCCCGCAGGGTCCCGAACTCGGGCAGCTCCACCGGGACGTCCTGGGCTGCCACGAACGCCGGGACGTTCTCGAACCGGCACCACTCCACGTCGCGGTCCGAGTGGGCGACCTCGGCCGTCACCCGGCCCGCCGTCGTCTCGTAGCGGATCCGGGCCGGCGACTCCGGGGCCGAGACCCAACCGCCGGCCACCAGCGCCATGGAGAGGCCGATGGTGCCGTGCCCGCACATGTGCAGATACTGCTCCCCGTCCATCCAGATCATCCCGGCGTCGGCGTCGGCCGCCGACGGCGGGGCGACGAACACCCCGAACATGTCCTTGTGGCCCCGGGGCTCCCGCATGAGCGCGCGCCGCAGCCAGTCGTAGCGCTCCTCGACGAACCGCCGCTTGGCCAGGATGTCGGTCGCGGGCGGGTACGGGATCCCCCCCGGGACGATGCAGGTGGGCTCGCCCTCGGTGTGGGTATAGATGACGTCGACGAATCCAGTCTTCAGCATGTGCCGTCTCCTCGGCGCTCGCGCTGCGGAATCCGCCCGGCTCCGGGCCGCGCCACCGACCCTCCGTTGACACGGTGTCGCGCGGAGTGCTACAGAACCTTATCACCGCGGCCAGCGAGCGTCCATCGACGGGTCCGCCACCGCGCCGTGCCGGGGGCGGCGAGAAGAAAGGGGGCCACCGCCCATGCTGCACGACCAGCCGAGCGCCCGAACCGCAAGCCGCCTCACCCGCCGCCGGTTCCTCGCGATGTCGGCGGTCGCCGCCGCCGGCGCCGCCGGGCCGTCCCGGGCCGCCGCCCAGGGCCAGCTCACCGTCGCCCTCTACGGGGGCCGGTTCGGCGAGGCGATCCGCGAGGGGAGCATCAAGGAGTTCCAGCAGAAGACCGGGGCCCGCGTGCTGGAGGAGCAGGGCGTCTCCACCATCACGCTGGGCAAGCTGCGCCAGCAGAAGGGTAATCCCTCGATCGACGTGGCCTGGATCGACGGGGGCGTCTCCGAGATGGCGCTCGCCGAGGACCTCGTCGAGCCGATCGACCTCTCGAAGCTGACCCACGGCAAAGACCTCTTCCCGGCCGCCGTCCAGAAGGACAAGAGCGGCCGCGTCTTCGCCATCACCGGCGGCTTCTACTCGATCGGGCTCAGCTACAACAAGGATCGGATCAAGACCCCGCCGGCGTCCTGGAAGGATCTATGGCGGCCCGAGTACGCGGGTCGGGTGACCACCGCCAGCCCGGTCAACGCGACCTGGCCCAACTGGTTCGCCCACATGGCGAAGGTCTTCGGCGGCGACCTCGACCACGTCGACGCCTTCATCGAGGCGATGAAGAGGCTGAAGGTGGCCGCCTTCTGGGACGCCGCCGGCCAGTCGGACAACCTCTTCCAGAGCGGCGAGGCGGACGTCGGCGTCCAGACCCACGGCAACTCCTGGGGCCTCCGCGACCGCGGCCTCCCCATCGTCTTCGTGGTGCCGACGGAGGGCGCGGTGGCGGGAGACATCCGGGTGCATGTGGCCAAGGGCACCAAGAACCGCGATCTGGCCCTCAAGTACATCGACGCCGTCCTCTCCCCGGCCGGCCAGCAGGGGCTCATGGAGTACATCTCGGCGGCGCCGGCTAACCAGCGCGTGGAGGTCCCGGCCAAGATCAAGGACCGGATGCCCTACGGCGCGGGCACGATGACGAACCTCGTCATCCCCGACTGGCAGGCGGTCAACGAGCGCAAGCCCCGGTGGATCGAGCGCTGGAACAAGGAGGTCCTCGGCAAGGCCTGAGCCGGGCGAGGCCGACACGGGGATGAGCGCGGGCGCGGACGCGGCCGACGTCCGGCTGGCCCACGTCACCAAGCGCTTCGGCGCCCACACCGCCGTCGAGGACGTCTCGCTGGAGGTCCGCCCCGGCGAGTTCGTCTCCCTGCTCGGACCCAGCGGGTGCGGCAAGACGACCACCCTCCGCATCCTGGCCGGATTCCTCGAACCCACCGCCGGCGAGGTCTACATCGGCGGCCAGAGCATGCGCGGGATCCCGGCCTATCGCCGGCCGGTGAACATGGTCTTCCAGCACTACGCCCTCTTCCCTCACCTGACGGTGGCCGACAACATCGCGTACGGCCCGCGGCGCCGCGGCGTCCCCAGGGGCGAGGTCGAGCGGGCCGTGGCCGAGAGCCTCGAGCTGGTGAGCCTCCAGGGCCTCGGCCACCGCCACCCCCGCGAGCTGTCGGGGGGCCAGCAGCAGCGGGTCGCCCTGGCCCGGGCGCTCGTCAACCGGCCGCGGGTGTTGCTCCTGGACGAGCCGCTCGGCGCGCTCGATCTGAAGCTGCGCCGCCAGATGCAGATCGAGCTGAAGCGCCTCCAGGAGCTCCTCCGCATCACCTCCATCTACGTCACCCATGATCAAGAGGAGGCTCTCGTCCTCTCCGACCGCATCGCGGTGATGAACGCGGGCCGCATCGAGCAGACGGGCGAGGCCCGCGCCGTCTACGACCGGCCGGCCACCCCGTTCGTGGCCGATTTCATCGGCCAGACGAACCTCCTCGCCTGCACCGTGGAGGGGACGGAAGGCGACCGCCTCCGCCTCCGCTGCGGCAGCCTCTCCCTGCTCGCCGCGCGCCCCGACCCGGCGCCGACCTCGGGCAGCCGGGTCCAGCTCTCGCTCCGACCCGAGCGCATCGCGCTCCACGCCGAGCGGCCCGCGCTCGACAACGTCTTCCGGGCGGCCGTGACCCGCCGCGTGTACCTCGGCGTGCTCACGAACTTCCACGTCACCGTCGGGGGCGACGTGGCGCTGGTCCTCACCACGTCCGACCAGACCCTCGCCGCCCGGGTCGAGCCGGCCAGCCAGCCGTGGATCGGCTGGAGCGCCGGTGAGGAGCGACTCCTGTGAGCGACGACGCCGTCCGGCCCCGAGCGCGGTGGCGGCTGCTCCTTCCCGCCGTCGCCGTGATGCTGCTGTTCCTCGTGCCCACGGTGGCCAGCATCCTCGTCGGCAGCGTGGTCGAGCACAAGCAGGCGCCGGGCCACCCTACCGCCGAGAACTACCTCCGCTTCCTCGGCGACCGCTACTACCTGGGTACCCTCGGGTTCACGCTGCGGATCAGCCTGGTGACGACGCTCTGCGCGCTCCTGCTCGGCTACCTGGTCGCCTACTACCTGGTCCGGTCCGTCCGCTCGCGAGCGATGCGGCGGCTCGCCTACCTGATCGTGGTGGCGCCGCTCTTCACCAGCTCGATCGTCCGGTCCTTCGGCTGGATGGTGAGCCTCGGCAACAACGGCATCGTCAATCGCACCCTGCTCGATCTCGGCGTGGTCGAGCGGCCGGTCCGGCTCATCTTCAACGAGGCCGGCGTCGTGATCGGGCTCACCCACGTGCTGCTGCCGTTCACGGTCCTGACCATCGCCGCCGTCCTCCAGCAGATCGACGTGAGCCTCGAGGAGGCCGCGATGGACCTGGGAGCGAGTCGCCTGGTCACGTTCCTCACGGTGACCTTGCCGCTGAGCCTGCCCGGCGTGGTCGCCGGCTCGCTGATCGTCTTCACGCTGGCGATGAGCGCCTACGTCACGCCGGCCGTGTTGAGCGGGGGCCGGCTCAAGGTCGTGCCGATGCTGATCTACGAGCAGTACGTCGCCGTCTACGACTGGGGATTCGGCGGGGCCATGGCGATGCTGCTCCTCGCGCTGACCCTGCTCCTCACCAGCGTCTACACGCGCTTCCTCCGCACGGTATGACGGCTCGGCCCGCCGGAGTGCTGGAGGCGGTCGAGCGGGTGGGCGGGGTCTTGCTGCGGGCGCTGGCGGTGCTGACTTTTGTCTACCTGCTGCTGCCGATCGCGGTGATCGTCGGCGCTTCCTTCACCGCGTCCGACTTTCTGGCCTTCCCGCCGCGCGGGCTCACGCTTCGGTGGTACTGGACCTTCACGCAGACGCCCGGCTGGCTCGACTCCTTCACGCTGAGCCTCGAGCTGGCGGCGGCCACCACCGGGCTCGCCACCGCCATCGGGGTGCCTGCGGCGCTGGCGCTGGCCCGCTCCCGGTTCCGGGGCCAGCGGCTCCTGTCGGGCCTGTTCCTCTCCCCCCTCGTCCTCCCGCAGGTGGTCCTCGGCGTCGGGCTCCTCCAGTACCTCACGCTGCTGGGGATCGCGCGGACCTTCTGGGCGATCCTGATCGGCCACGTCCTGCTCACGCTGCCATACATCATCCGCTCGGTGATGGCCACCCTGGCCGGCGTGGACCCGGCGCTGGAGGAGGCGGCCGCCGACCTCGGGGCGTCCCCGCCGGTGGCCTTCCTCACCGTCACCCTGCCGGTCATCCAGGGCGGCGTGATCGCGGGGGCGCTCTTCGCCTTCGTCATCTCGTGGACGAACGTCGAGGTGACGATGTTCTTCACCACCAGCCGGCTCAACCCGCTGCCGGTGAACATCATGAACTACATCGCCTACAACGTGGACCCGCTGGTCGCCGCGGTGTCGGCGGCCTCCGTCTACGTGAGCTTCGTCGTCCTCCTCCTCATCGACGCCACCGTCGGCCTCGACCGCTTCGCCGAGACCCGCCCGCGATGAGCGGCGAGCAGCCGGCGCCGCCCACCGAGCGCGTGGTGCATCGAGGAGTGCTCCGAGCGGCGGGCCGAGGCCCCCGAAATGACCTAGGAGGCTGTCGGAGTGACCACGCCCCGCAGCTTGCCCAACCGCCCACGGTTGATGTTCCGCTCCGAGCGCGGGCTTCGCCCCCGCCACCATCTCCAGGGGGTGGGCCTGGGAGGGGGCCGAC
>DASYQW010000058.1 GCA_036005065.1 Candidatus Methylomirabilota bacterium
GGCGAATACTTCCAGAACTGGGAGACGGCCGGGAACGTGTGGATCACGGTGTTCGACAGCTCGCCGTCCTTCCGCTCGACCTTCCGGACGTAGATGTTCTGGACCGGGTTGCCGTGGGCGTCGAGCTTGATGGGCCCCCGCGGGGCGTCGGGGATCTCCACCTTCTTGAGCGCCGCCAGGAACCGGTCCCGGTCTTCGACGTTGCCACCGACCGCCTTGGCTGCCTCGGTGATCCAGCGGGCGGCCGTGTAGCAGGTCTCCCCGTAGTAGCCGGGGACCTTGCCGAACCTGGTCCGGAAGTCCTTGACGAACTTCCGGTTCACCGGCGTGTCGATGGCCGCGCTGTAGATCAGCGGGCTCACGCCCCCGATCGCCTCGTCGCCCAGCGAGGGCAGCACGAACTCGTCGAACGTCGTGCCGCCGCCGATGAGCGGGAACCGGGCCTTCAGCCCGGCGTCCTGGTACTGCTTGGGGAAGCGGAGGGAGGAGGCGGCGACCATCACGGCGAAGACCGCGTCGGTGTCCCGGCGGATCTGGGACAGGTAGGGGGCGAAATCGGTGGTGCCGAGCGGCGGCCAGAGCTTCTGGATCACCTGCCCGCCCGACTCCTCGAAGGTGCGCTGGAAGCCCGCCACCTGCTCCCAGCCGAACGCGTAGTCCATGGCGACCGTGACGACCTTCTTGTAGCCGAGGGTCCTGGCCACCCACTCGCCGAACGGCTGGTTGGGCTGGCTCGACGTCCATCCGGTGCGGACGAGCCAGCGCACCGGCTTCCGCTGGGTGAGGTCGTCGGCGGAGACCACCGGGAAGAGCATCGGGACCTGGTACTCGTCGATCTTCGGCGCCAGGGCGTAGCCTTCGCTGGCGAGCAGGACTCCGGCCAGGACGTGGACCCGGTCGCTCTCCACGAGCTTCCGGAGCTTGGTCAGCGCGACCGGCGGCTGCGCCTGGGTGTCCTCGACGATCACCTCGACCTTGCGGCCGGCGATCTGGTGGCCGATCTCCTCCAGGTACATCGCGAACCCGTTGGTCATGTCCTTGCCGACCGCGGCGGCGCCTCCGGTCATGGGCGCCAGGAAGCCGACCTTGATCGGCCCCTTCTGGGCCCAGGCCGGTCCCGTCCCCCACGCGGTCGCCGCGACCACGGCCAGCACTGCGAGCGCGCCGAGCTTCTTCCCCATGTCGGACCTCCTCCGCTGCGTGAGCTGCCGGACGGCCCCCGTGATCCCCTCGGGAGCGTAGACGATGGTGCCGATGTAGACGGCGCCCAGGATCAGGAGCCAGCGATGCGTGTAGACGCTGACCAGATTCTTGAGGAAGACGATGGTGGCCGCCCCCACCGCCGGCCCGATCAGGGTGCCGCGCCCGCCGAGGGCCACCATGAGCAGCACCTCCACCGAGGTGGCCAGCTCCACGTCGGCCGGGCTCACGAAGCCGTTGTAGTAGGCCCAGAGCACGCCGGCCAACCCGCCGACGCCGCCGGCGATGACGAAGCCGATGTACTTGTGGAGCCACACGTGGTACCCGAGCGTCCGCATCCGGGACTCGCTCTCGCGGATGCCGACCAGGCTTTGCCCGAACGGCGACTGCACGACGACCCAGAGGATCGCGAAGGCGATCGCGAAGCCGACCAGCGCGAAGTAGTAAAACGGCAGCGGGCTCGCCAGCGACCACGGCAGACCCAGGGCGGGTCGGGGCACTCCCGAGATGCCGTTGTCGCCCTGGGTCAGGGTCACCCAGCGGTGGGCGAGGCCCCACACGACCATGCCGAGCGCCAGCGTGATCATGAGGAAGTACACGCCGGTGGCCCGGAGGGCGACCAGGCCGAAGACGCCGGCGACGATCAGCGCCAGGCCGACCCCGACGACCAGCGTGACCCAGAAGCCCGCCCCGTGGCGCGTCGTCAGCACCCCGACGCTGTAGGCCCCGAGGCCCAGGTAGGCGGCGTGGCCCAGCGAGGTGAGGCCGGTGTAGCCGAGGAGGAGGTCGAGGCTCATGGCGAGGATGGCGTAGATGAGCGCCTGGGTGACGAGGGTCAGGAGGTACGAGGACAGGAGCGGCGGCACGA
>DASYQW010000059.1 GCA_036005065.1 Candidatus Methylomirabilota bacterium
CGCGGCGCCGGCCCGCGCGTCGAGATCCGCCGGGAGCGTGACCAGCCGGTCGGCCGGGACGACGTTGTGAGACGCGTAGGAGCCGGGCACCCCGGTCCACGCCACGCGCTCCCCCGGCTTGACCGTCGTGACGCCGGCTCCTACCTCCTCGACGACCCCGGCGCCCTCGAGCCCCATGGGGAGCGGCAGCGCGCCCTTGTAGAGGCCGGATCGCTGGTAGACGTCGATGAAGTTCACGCCGGCCGCCTCGATCCGGACCAGCGCCTGCCCGGCGGCGGGCTTCGGGGTGGGCAACTCTTCGAGCTTCATGGCCTCCGGGCCACCGTACTGCGGAACGCGGATCGCACGCATCGCTCGGGTTCCTCCTGTCCAGTGGGACGATGGCGTGAATGGACGAGTCACCAGGATGATAGGACCAACGCCGGCGGCCTTCAACTCCCTGGCTCACCCGAGCGCCCTTCGGCTATGATTGGGGGCGAGCGGCTGAACCCCGACGGCTCGAGCTGTCCGCGTGGTGCCCGCGGTCGATCACCCCGCCGAGAGAGAGGAGGCAGAACCATGAAGAGAGCGCTCGTCTTGATCAGCGGGCTCGCGCTCACCGGCTGTGCGGCGATGGGGGGGCAGACGGCCGGTCGGACCCCCGCCGCCGCTGCCGATCTCAAGAACGCGCAGGGTCAGAGCATCGGCACGGCGACCCTCACGGAGCAGGACGGCAAGGTCCGCATCGTGGTCCAGGCCAAGGGGCTCACGCCGGGCACGCACGGCATTCACATTCACGCCGTCGGCCGCTGCGACCCTCCGGGCTTCACGAGCGCGGGAGCGCACTACAACCCCCTCGGCCGGAAGCACGGTCTGGAAGCCCCGGACGGCCCGCACGCGGGCGATCTGTCCAACCTGGAAGCGGATCAGGCCGGGAACGCCCGGTACGAGGCGACGACGGATCGGGTGACGCTCAGCGACGGGCTGCTCTCGGTCTTCGACGGCGACGGCAGCGCGGTCGTCATCCACGAGAAGGCGGACGACCAGAAGACCGACCCGACCGGCGACTCCGGCGGGCGCGTGGCCTGCGGCGTCATCACCAAGCGAGGCTAGACACCCGGGAGAGCTTCTCCGGGGCTCCATGCCCTGGAGGTTGTCGGAGTAACCACCCGCCGGGGCTCGCGCAGTCGCCGCGGGTTGGTGAGGTGGGGGTGGGTCGGGAAGGAGGCCGTCGAGGCCCCGCCATGACCTAGGACCGTGTCGGAGTAACCCGGCAGCTCGCCCCGAGCGCGCGATGCGTCGAGCAGCGCTTCGAGCGGCGGCTGTGCCGCCGCAACCGAGGGGGGGCATCGGGGGGGTCTTCCGAGACCCCCCCGAAGAACTATCGGCGTCGGCGCGATGACCGCCGGACTCGCCGCCGACGCCGGCGGAGTCGAGCCGCCCGCGCCGGCCGCGAGGGCAACGCCTTGCGAAGACTCGCCAGCAGGCGCTTGACCTCGCGGCGCCCGACCCTTCGGAGCCCTATCAGGCGCCGGCGGTTCGGGTCGGAGGGAGTCGAGCGGCCGCGCTCCCACTGCACGACGGCGCCGGTGCTCACGCCTGCCAGTCGCGCCAGGGCCGCCTGGCTCAGGGCGAGTCGGGTCCGGAGCTTGCGAATCAGCCGCGGGGAGAGCCGGGCCGCTCGCGCCTCGGCCTCCGATGCTTCGGCGACTGCCGGTGCTGCCTGGGCCGCGCGCTGCCACTGATCCGCCACGCCCCGGAGCGCCGCGACCTCCTGCCGGAGCCGGGCTACGACCCGCCGCAGGCGCCGCACCTCGCGGCGCAGCGGCATGGTCGCTCCGCGAACCTGGCGCCGGGCGCCGCGCGCGATGGCCTCCCTGATCGCCGCCTCGATCTTTGCCACGCTCGTCTCCTCGTCGGCTAGGGTGTTCCCGGCTGCTCGTCGAGCCCTCGGCCAGCCGCCGGGTCAGTGAGTCGCAGGCCGCACCCTCGAACGCTCCCCGCGCGGCGGGGTCTTCGAGGCGACTTTCGCGTAGCGAGGAGGCCCGCTCTTGGCGGCGTCGGGGGGGAGTCCGCCCACCTCGTCGCTGACCGCCGGTCTGGCCGATCGTTCGCCGATCTCGCGGAAAAATTGGTGGCTCTCCGCCTCGAAGGCCTCCCGGGTCACGTTGCGCCGCTCGAACGGCGAGAAGACCGTCATCAGGCGATCGACTCCCTGGAGCGCCGCCCGCAGCGCTCCAGCGCTGATCTCGAGCTCCCCGAGCGGCGCTTGCAGGCGCTCCTGGGCGATCAGCCGCGCCAGGTGGACCGGCGGCAGGCTTCTCGGCTCGAGCGGCCGCGAGAGCCGCCCGACGGCCAGCTCCTCGACCTGCCGATAGAGAGCCGCATCGACAGGCTCGCCGAGCGCCTGGCTGGCCTCCGCCCACCCGAGCCGAGCCCACAACTCGTCCCCGGCCAACTCGTAGAATCCGACAGCCTTCTTGAGCAGGGACGCCCGCTCGCTCGAGTCAGTCGAGTGTCGGGCACCCCAGGCCATGACATCCCCGGCGGTCGTGCAGATCCGGCGGCTGACAGCCGCATGCTCCAGGCTCTGTTCCGGCAGCTCCGCCCGCAGCCGCTCGATCTCCCGCTCCAATCCCTCCACGATCCCCGTCACATCCGGGCGGGCTGACTCCGTGGCGGCCTCCGCCAGTCCGAAGAACAAGCTCTCCAGGCGCAGTCGGCCGAGCTCGAGCCGGCGCGGCGAGCCCGGCGCCTCCGTCTCCAACGCCCTTCGGAGGGTCTCCGCCGATTCGACGAAGTGGCCGAGAGCGCACAGCTCCCGGGCGGCCCAGAACCGGGCCAGCAGCGCCAGATCGCGATCGGTCGCGCGCACCGCGCATTCCCGGAAGCTCTTGAGGGCCGCCCGCGCCTCGTGTCTCTGGTGACGGTGAAGCCCCTTGACCTGCAGACAGGCGGGCGGAAGCTCGATCGCCTGCAGCATGATGGGCCCCTCGAGCATGGCGACTTCGTCGGCGAGATCGGCCAGCTCACCCCGGAGGCGGAGGTCATCGACGCAGGTCTCCGGGTCCGCGCTCAGCGCGGCCGCGGCCAGCAGCTCCCGCGCGCGCCCCTCGAGCTCGCCGACTCGCTCTCGGGCCCTCAGGGTGGCCGCCTCCGCGGTCCGCTCGTCCGCCTGGCGGGTCAGCCGCAGACTCTCCTCGAGCAGCGTCAGGGTCCTCTGCGCCACCTCGATCAGCTGCGCCTGCCACGCGGCCGCGCGCGCCTCGGCCGCCCGGGCTTCGGCCGCCCGAGCCTCGGCGATGCGGGGCTCAGCGGCCGTCTCGCTGGCGGCGGCCAGCTCGCGCAGGCGGGCGGCCTGCCGTCCCTGCCGGAGGAGCGCCACGGCGGCGACAGCGCCGACCAGGATCCCGCCCGCGGCCAGGAATCCGAGAAGCGCCCCGATCGGGAGGATGACCGTGTGGACGAGCTGACGGAGGCTATCCAGCTGGGCCTTCGTCCTTTCGATCTCGGGATCGGGTGCCTCGAACATCGGAAGATTCTCGGCCGGCGCGGGGGCCGCCGGTGGCGGTGTCGGGACGCGCTTGCCTGGACCGGGAGGGGCGGCGGCGGCGGTCAGGGAGACGGCCAGCACCAGCGCGCAGGCGAGCGACGTCGGCCCGAGGCCAACCAGGTGCCGACTCGTGGGGGGGCTCCCTCGCATCATCTCACCCTCCCGGTCTCGATGACACGCGGCGCCGCCGACGCGGGGCGGCGTAAGATCAGTGGGATAGGGAGTCGCGGTCTCCGCGGAGTGTAGGCGAAGACCGAAGGGCTGTCAACCAGCCCACGACCGCGGCAGTGGGGCGCGACGACCCTCCGCGCCCATCACGCCTCCCGCGTCCGATCGGGATCAGGCTGTCCTCGGTCCCGTGGGTTTCACCGCTCGGATGAACGCGCTCCGATACTTCCCGTCGAGGGCGGCCAGCACGTCCTCCAGGCTGAGTCCCTGGCGCTCGAGTTCCGTCGCCAGCGAGCCGTCTACCTCGAAGAAGCGGCGGGCGTCCGCGGCCGTGTAGAGCCGGGTCGGTCGGATCTCGATGGCCTGGAATCCCGCTCGGCCGAGGAGCGTCGCGTAGTCGCGCTCCTCGAGGACACCGGCCAGGCACCCCGTCCAGGCCTCCGCGCTCCGCCGGACCGGCTCGGGCAGCTCCCCCGCGACGACCACATCCGAGATGGCGAGGTGACCGCCGGGTCGGAGCACCCGGAACGCCTCGGCAAAGACGCGGGGCTTGTCGGCGGAGAGGTTGATGACGCAGTTCGACACGATGACGTCCACCGAGGCGTCGGGAAGCGGCACCTGCTCGATCTCGCCCTTGAGGAACTCGACGTTCTGGACGCCGGCCTTCGCCTGATTCTCGCGCGCCAGCGCCAGCATCTCGTCGGTCATGTCCAGGCCGTACGCCCGGCCCGTCGGGCCCACGCGCCTGGCCGAGAGCAACACGTCGATCCCGCCGCCCGAGCCCAGGTCCAGGACCACCTCGCCCGGCCGGAGGTCGGCCAGCGCGACGGGATTGCCGCAGCCGAGCGACGCGCGCAGAGCTTCCCCGGGGAGCCCGGCCGTCTCGTCGACGGCATAGAGGTCGGCGGTGATGGGACTCCGGGCGCCGGAGGATCCTCCGCAGTCGGCCACGGCCCCGCTCCGGGCCCGCGACGCGGCCTGCCCGTACTTCTCGGTGACGCGCTGCCTGATCTCGGGCCCGCTCATGGCCGTCCCGGGCGCGGCCTCCGACCCGCAGCAGGCGCTCGCTGGGGCCAGGGAGAGCGCCATCCGTGGGGCCACCGGCGCGTCGTCTTCGAGGTCGTAGTTGAGGTGGTAGACCTCCCACTCCACGCCGTCGGGATCCGTGACCCAGAACTTGTCCTGGTTGGCATGACAGCAGTCGACGCCCATCTCCTCGCGCACGGGAAGCCCCGCGGCCTTGACCCGGGTGAGCTGGGCGAGCACGGCTTCGGGTGAGACCACCTGGATGCCCAGGTGGTCGATGGCGCCCTCGCCGGAGCCCGGCCGGCCCGCCGAGAGGGCCAGATTCACCGGGGCCCACTCGGGCAAGAACTTGAGGTACCCCGGCCTGTCCTTGACGGGAACCACGCCGAAGAACGTCCGGTAGAAGTCCCGGCTCTTGGCGAGGTCGGAGACGTGCAGGTGGATGTGGACCTTCGCGCTCATCGTTCCTCCTCCTTCCCTCGAAGGGAGCCGTCGCGGATCTAACAGCAGGCGGTCAGGAGTCGCACCAGGGCCGTGACCGTCTCGCGGTTCACGTCGTAGTAGACGTACCGCTCTTCCTTTCGGCTGTGGACGAGCCCGGCCCGACGCAGCACGTCCAGATGGTGGGACAGGGTCGGCGCCGGGACCTCCAGCGCTTCCTGAATCAGGCCGGCGGACATCTCCCGTCCGGCCCGCACCAGGAAGAAGAACACCTGGAGCCGGGTCAGGTGCGCCAGCGCCCGTAAGGCCTCGACATGCGTGTCATTGGCTTCCAGCCTGGCCAGCGGCAGCGGTTGCTTCGTTTTCATGTTTCCATATATATCGAATAGTCGAACCTTCTGTCAAGCCCCGTTCGGGCGACATGGCTCTTGGCGGGGACCGCCGGCCGCCGTAGAATGTCCTCGGCGCCGCCCGTGAGCCCGTCCGGCCCCGGGCCGCCCGGAGGGTGCCCATGCTGAACTGGCTCCGCGGCCTGTTTTCTGCCCCTCGCCCGGCCGGCCCTCCTCAGCGGATGCGGGCCTTCGGACCCTCGGACACGCCGCTGACCCGGGACGGCGTGAGCGCCGACCAGGCCGGATGGCGGATCGAGTGCCGCGAAGGGCGGACCATCCGCCTCTTCGAGGTGGCCCCGGGCCCCGGGACCGCGCCGTGCCTGCTCGCCTACCGGGTTCAGCTCAAGACGGCCGACGCGCAGGGGCGCGTCTATCTCGAGATGTGGTGCCGGCTGCCGGGGAAGGGCGAGTTCTTCTCCAAGGGCTTCCAGCACGCGGTGAAGGGAACCGTGGACTGGGGGGCCTACGAGGTGCCCTTCTACCTCAAGGCGGGCCAGCACCCGGACCTGCTCAAGCTGAACCTCGTCTGCGAGGGGGCCGGCACCGTCTGGGTCAAGGACGTGGAAGTGCTCCGGACGCCGCTGGCCTGACAAGAATCTGGCGCGGCCGCCCGCCGGCCATGTACACTTGAGACAGGCCCTGGAGAGGGCTCGCGCGTGGTGCGAGGGGCCGGTTTCCGAGCGAGGTGACGCTCAGATGCGTTTTCGTGCCCTTCTCCTCTCCCTCGGCGCCGCGGTGGTGATGAGTGCGTGCGCATCGTCGGACCAGTGGACCGAATGGCGGCAGCACTCGACCCACTTCGCCTCCGGCGAACACCTCCGCTTCTCCTTCCGGAACCGGGGGGAGCACCCGACCCCGCGCGTCAGGCGTGTGGACCTCGAGCGGTCCCGCGATCAGGCGTGGTGGGGCGAGCCGGTCCTCGTCCGCCCGGACCAGCTTTTCGCGGCTGACCGGCCGTGAACTGACGGCTCGCTCCTGAGTCGAGGGCGCGTGCATCGGGAGCCCTGCGCCCGCCTCGCCCTCGTCCTGCTGGCCGCCGTCCTGCTCGCGCCCACCGGCGCCGGCGCGGCGCCCGCCGACGACGCCATCCTGCCGCTCGAGAGTTACGCGTCGACGGACGCTCGCGCCCTGGCCGAGGCCCACGGGGCGGAGCTCCGGGGACTCCAGGGCGAGCTGCGCCCCTGCGCGCCCCGCATCGACGTTCAGCGTCACGGCATCGCCTTTCGGCGGCCACGCGCGGTCGCCGAAACCGCGGCGCCCTATCTCACGCTGTGGGTGTGGCTCGATGCGGACGCTCTCCCGGCCGCGACCGATCTCCCGGCCCGGGCCGCCGCGGCGTTCCGCCGCTACGGCCAGGCGCTCTTTCGCCGTCTCGTGGCGCGCAGCCCGATCTTCGCGGACACCCGGGTCGATGGCTACGGGGTCATCCTGAGCTGGCTGTCCCCCGAGCCCAAGGCCGGCCGGCCCCAGGCCGAATCACTGGCCGTCTTCGCCGACAAGGTCACGGCGGCGAACTTCGCGCTGGACACGATCGGCCCCAGCACCTTCCTGACCCGCGCGGCGGTCCGGGCCTTCGACGGGCAAGCCGAGCTCGGGTCGCTCCCGCTCGCGGTGGAGGACGACGGCGCCCCGGCCGCCGGCCTCCCCTGCTGAGGCCCCTGTCTCCTCGTCCGCCGTGCTAAGATGGAGCGCCCGGTTCGAGCCGGCGCGCCCGGTGGGCCCGTCCGGCCGCCTACACACAAGGAGCCACGCATGCCCGGCCGTCCATTCCTCCAGATCCCGGGTCCGACCCTCGTGCCCGAGCGCATCGTCCGCGCGATGTCGCAGTCCATCATCGACCATCGTGGCCCGCAGTTCGCCGCGCTGGTGGCGGAGATTCTCGAAGGGCTCCAGACCGTCTTCCAGGCTCCGCACGGCCACGTCCTCGTCTATCCCGGCTCGGGCACCGGGGGCTGGGAAGCGACCATCGTCAACACGCTCTCGCCGGGAGACCGCGTCCTCGGCTGCGTGAACGGGCACTTCTCGAACCACTTCTGCCGGACGGCGGCCGCGCACGGGATCGAGGTCGACCGGCTGGAGCTCCCCTACGGGGCCGGAGTCCCGGCCGGCCAGGTGGCGGAGCGCCTGCGGGCCGATGCGACGCACCAGCTCAAGGCCGTGCTGGTCGTCCACAACGAGACCTCGACCGGGGTGACGACCCCCGTCGCGCCCATCCGCCGAGCGCTCGAGGACGCCCGACATCCGGCGCTCCTGCTGGTCGACGTGGTCTCGTCGCTCGCCTCGATCGACTTCCGCTTCGACGAGTGGGGCGTCGACGTCGCGCTGACGGGACCGCAGAAGGGGCTCATGCTCCCACCCGGGCTCACCATCCTGGCGGCCAGCGACAAGGCCCTGCGCGCGGGGCAGGCGGCCAAGTGCCCGCGCGCCTACTGGGACTGGCGCCCGGTGCTGGAGCGCAACCGGCGGGGCGAGTTTCCCTACACGCCGGCCACCTCCCTGCTCTTCGGGCTCCGGGAGTCGATCGCGATGCTACGGGACGAAGGACTGCCGCGGGTCTTCCGCCGGCACGCCCGACTGGCCGAGGCCTGCCGGCGCGCGGTGCGGGCCATGGGACTCGAGTTGCTCTGTCGCGATCCGGCGGAGTACTCGAACACGCTGACCGCCGTGGTCATGCCGGCGGGGACCGACTCTGATGCCTACATCGCCCACGCCAACCGCGAGCTCGACCTCTCCCTCGGCGTCGGGCTCGGCGAGGTGAAGGGGAAGGTCTTCCGTATCGGCCACCTCGGGAGCCTCAACGAGCTCGAGCTGCTGGGCGGCCTGGCCGGAGTCGAGCTGACCCTCCGGAGCTTCGGGCTGCCGGTCGCGCTGGGGGCCGGGCTGGCGGCGGCCGAGACGTACCTGCTGGAGACCGCCGAGCAGCGCTGACCGCACCGCGCGGCCCCGGCCGCCGGATCGGAGACACGACATGAACGCGCGCACCGCCAAGCTCATCTCACGGTACGCTTCCCGCATCAGCGCCAAGCCCCGGGCGCTCAAGCGCGAGTGGAACGAGCTCTCGCGCAAGGAAAAGGCCCGCCGCCGCCCCCGGATGAAGGCGGCACTCGGCTAACGCCACCAGAAGGGAGACACCTCACATGAAGGGCCGTGTCGCCGTCGTCACCCAGTACAACGCCGACTTCGAGATCCGCGAGTACCCGGTCCCCGAGCTCGAGCCGGACGCGGCGCTGGTCCGCATCACGCGGGGCGGCATCTGCGGGTCGGATCTCCACATCTGGCGGGGCGAGCTTCAGGACGCGATCGGGGCACCCGACCGCGGCCAGACCTTCGGCCACGAGATGTGCGGCGTCATCGAGCGCCTGGGAAAGAACGTGAAGACGGATTCCACCGGGCAGCCCCTGGCCGAGGGGGACCGCGTCACCTACTGCTATTTCTATCCGTGCGGCCGGTGCCCGGCCTGTCTGGACGGGGTGCGGGCGGCGTGCCCGTTCAAGCGCCGGGGCACCCGCTACGCCGACGACCCGCCGCACTTCATCGGCGCCTACAGCGACTACTACTACCTCCGTCCCGGGCACTTCGTGTACAAGCTCCCGGCCAGCATCTCGGACGACGTCGCCACCCCGGTCAACTGCGCGCTGGCTCAGGTGCTGTACGGGCTCGACAGGGTGCGGGTCCGCATCGGCGACACCGTGGTCATGCAGGGAGCGGGAGGACTCGGCCTCAACGCCTGCGCCGTCGCCAAGGAGATGGGAGCCGCCCAGGTCATCGTCATCGATCAGATCCCCGAGCGCCTCGAGCTGGCGCGGCGGTTCGGCGCCGACCACACCCTGAACCTCCAGGAGCTGCCGAAGCCCGAGGAGCGGGTGGCGGCCGTCAGGGAGCTCACCCGCGGATGGGGCGCCGACATCGTCTGCGACTTCGTCGGCTTCCCCAAGGTCATCCCGGAAGGGCTCCAGATGCTGAAGAGCGGCGGCACCTACCTCGAGATCGGGACGATCAGCCCGCCGCTCAGCGTCGAGCTCCACCCCGCCCACCTCGTCTGGGGGTCGAAGACGATCGTGGGAATGATCCAGTACGAGCCGTCGGCGATCCAGCGCGCCCTGCTCTTCCTGGAGACGAACCTGCGGAAGTACCCGTTCGCCGAGGTCATCTCGCATCTCTATCCGCTGGAGCGGATCACCGAGGCGTTCCGCGAGTCGGAGTGGCTGGGGCGGCAGCGCGACCCCCACAAGATCAGCCGCGCGGCGATCGCCCCATGGGGGAAGTAGACGGAGACGTCACGCTTCGGCCGGCCACCGCCGCCGACGTCCCGGCGGTCCTCGAGCTGATCCGCGGGATCGCCGAGTACGAGCGCCTGAGCCACGAGGTCGAGGCCACCGAGGCGCTCCTCCGGACCCACGGCTTCGGCCGGCGGCCGATTTTCGAGGCGGTCCTCGCCGAGCGTGACGGCCGGGCCGTGGGATTCGCCCTCTACTTTTTCACCTTCTCGACGTTCAAGGCGCGCCCGACCCTCTACCTGGAGGATCTCTTCGTCCGCCCCGAGGAACGGGGGCGGGGGATCGGGCGACGGCTACTCGTCCACCTGGCGCGGATCGCCGTGGAGCGCGACTGCGGTCGGATGGAGTGGTCGGTCCTCGACTGGAATACGCCGGCCCGGGACTTCTACTTCAAGCTGGGCGCGGCGGCGATGGACGAGTGGACGGTCTTCCGGATGACGCCCGAAGCCTTCAGCCGCCTGGCCGCCGAGCCACCCTAGGTCATTCGGGGGGATCTCGGAAGACCCCCCGATGCCCACAGCGCGCCGCCGAGCGGGGAATCGTCGGCGGCCGCTGTGGGGCGGCAGCTCTTGCGAGTCGCGCTGTGGGCGGTTCCACGCTCTCGCTTCCCACGGCGCCGGAATACTTCGACTGTGGAAGACGCACCACCATCGGTCATCCCACGGTCCCGGAGTCCTCCGAGACCCCAAGTACACCCCCCAGAAGTACAGCTTCATCAGCCTGGAGGGGTTCATCGACGCCAAGGTGATCGTCGAGGGGCTGCGCCGCGCGGGTCCCCACCCGACCAGGGCTGGATTCCGCCAAGCCCTCGAATCGCTGCGGAGCCTCGACCTCGGGATCGGCGCCCCCCTGACCTTCGGTCCGGAGCGGCACCAGGGGCTGGACAACGTCTACTTCACCCACGTGGAGAAAGACCGGTGGGTGCCCATTGCCGACTGGACCGCCGCGGTGAAGGCCTGAATGGACATGGGGCCGGTGGTGTGGGGATTGTTCCGGAGAAGGGGAGCGGAATGAGCAGGCGGACGGATAGGCGGCCCGACAGCGTGACAGCGCGTCCAGACCCGACTGCCGAAGCCCCGACGGCGAGGCTCCGGTTCGGGCTGCTGGCGAAGCTCGTTCTGTTCATCGCGGTGGGGTTGATCCTGTTGAGCACCGCGGCGTGGACCATCTCTGTTCAAACCCTTCGGCACAGCCTGACGGAGGAGTTCACCTCCAAGGGAGCCGCCATCGCCAACAGCCTGGCCAGCTCGAGCGTGGACCTGATCCTGACCCGCGACGCCTCCACGGTCCAGGCACTGGTAGACCAGTTCGCCGCCATCAGGGGGGTTGCTTACGTGATGGTTTACGATCCCGAGAAGACGCTGATCGCTCACACGTTCTCCCCTCGGGTCCCACGCGGCATCCTCGAGAAAAATCTGGTCACCGGCGAGGTGGCCCAGCAGGTGCAAGAGATCCAGTACCCGGATCCGGTCACCGGCGCCGAGAAGCAGATCATCGATGTGGGGGTTCCCATGCTCGGGGGCCAGCTCGGCACCGTCCGCGTGGGGATGAACAGGGCGATCGTCGATGCCGCCACCGCCAGAGCCGGGCAGTTCATCCTCCTGGCCTTCGGCGGTGTCGCGGTGGTGGCCGTCCTGGCCGCGGTCCTCTTCGCCCGCCGCCTCACCAGACCGGTGGTTCATCTCGCGAGTGCCGCCCAGCGAATCGGTCAGGGCGACCTGTCGGAACTGGTCCCGGTGACGTCTCGTGACGAGATCGGCCAGCTGGCGGCGACCTTCAACGAGGCCGTCGTCCGCCTCCGTTCGCTGGTGAAGACCGAGGCCGAGCGCGACGAGTTCGAGAAGCTTTCCACGTACATGGAGCAGCTCTACCGGCTCTCCACCGCCATGCAGGAGGCACTCTCGCTCAAGGATCAGCTCACGCGCGTGCTCGAGGCGGCGCGCCAGGTGGTGGCTGTCGACCGCTTCTTCATCTGGGCCATCACCCCGGATGGGCACAAGCTGGTGGCGCTGGTCACGGCGGGCCTGCCGGAGGAAGATCGGAAGGCCTCCGAGGGGGCCGAGACGTCTGGTGTCGCAGCTTGACCGAGAGCAGGAACGGGTTGTGGAAAGCTGGAACTCGTGCCGATGGAGGTCGTTCTGGAGGCCGCCTCAACGCAGTGACTCGTGGGCGGGAGTCGAGCGAGAAGGCCAAGCTGCCCGCAGCCTTTCGGCCGACGTACGAGGCGGGGCCAGGCCGCGGCAAATCCGTCACGGATGACGCTTGTCCGTCACAGTGCTGTCTATTTTATTGCTTTTAAACGAACAATAGGGCCTTGACATTGTTTTGCTGACGCCCTAGCATGCCCGGCATCCAGGGGG
>DASYQW010000060.1 GCA_036005065.1 Candidatus Methylomirabilota bacterium
GGTCGATCCAGCGGTCGTACCAGCAGGAGAGGTTCATCAGGAGCCACAGGTGACGGTTGACCTCGGGCCGGCCGCCGGCCGGCTGGCGGAGGAGCGCGTCGAGGGAACCGGCCTCGAACAGCTCGCGGGCCCGCGACCCGAGGATGCGCGCCCGGAAGGCCTCTCCGAGCCCGCCCCGGAGCCACTCGCCGACCGGCACGTTGAACCCCTGCTTGGGCCGGGCCAGCACCTCGGCCGGCAGCAGCGGGGCCAGCGCGCGCTTGAGGATCCCCTTGGGACCGCCCCGCACCTTGAGGTGGCTCGGCATCGCCATCGCGTACTCGACCAGCCGGTGATCCAGGTAGGGTTCCCGCGCCTCGACCGAGGCCGCCATGGTGAACTTGTCGGCCCGCATCAGCAACAATTCCGGCAGCCGGAGCTTCAACTCGAGATAGATCATCCGCTCGAGCAGGTCGCTCTCGGGCTTGGCCTCGGCGATGCGCCGATACCAGCGCGCGACCTCGTCGTGGGAGGAGAGCCCATCGAGCCGGCGGAGCACCGACGGGGCCAGCAGCCGGCGCTTCTCCCCCTCGGTGAAGACGACCGCCCCGCCCCAGAACGCCGCCTGCCCCCGCGCGGTGCGCTCCAGGAGCTCGAGCACCCCCGCCTTCCCCGCCGCGCGCAGCACCGGCGCCGCCACGGCATAGCCGACCCGGCGCAAGCCCGGGGGCAGGCCCCGGTAGGGAGCCACCAGCCGGGCCCGGCGGAGCGCCTCCAGATACCCGGGGTAGCCGGAGAAGAGCTCGTCGCTTCCCTCGCCCGTCTGGACCACGACGACGCCGTGCTCTCGCGCGAGCCGGGCCACGTAGTAGAGCGGGAAGCAGACCGGGTCACCGATCGGCTCGTCCTGGTAGTAGATGAGCCGCGGGATGAACTCGACGGCGTCCCGGGCGTCCACGGCGACCTCGTGATGGCGCGTCCCCAGGCGTGTGGCAACCGCCCGGGCGTGGGGGCGCTCGTCGTGCGGTCCCCCGTCCCGGAAGCCGACCGAGAACGTGTTGATCGGCGTCGGACTCGCCTCGTGCATCACGGCCGCGATGGCGCTCGAGTCCACGCCCCCGCTCAGGAACACCCCGAGGGGAACGTCGCTCATCATGCGATCCCGGATGGAGTCGGCCAGCAACGCCCGCAGGCCCGCCACCCATTCCGTCTCGCTCCGGGGCGGGCCCGGCGAGACGATGGCGTCCCAGTAGCGCTCGACGCGCGCGCCGTCGGCCCCACACCGCAGCCAGTGCCCGGCCGGGAGCTTCTCGATCCCGGCGAACAGCGTCCGCGGCGCCGGAGTCGTCATGAACGTGAGGTAGTGATACATGCCCTCCAGGTCCAGGCGGCGCCCGACCAGGGGATGGGCCAGCAGCGCCTTGATCTCGGAGGCGAACAGGAGCCGGCCGCCGACCTGCGTGTAGTAGAGCGGCTTGACGCCGACGCGGTCCCGAACCAGCCAGAGCTCGCCCCGTTCGCCGTCCCACAGCGCGAAGGCGAACATGCCCCGGAGGTCGTGGACGGCCTCACACCCCTTCTCCTCGTAGAGATGCAGGACGGTCTCGGTGTCGCTCCGGGTCTTGTAGCGGTGCCCGCGCTGCACGAGCTCGGCCCGCAGCGCGGCGTGGTTGTACACCTCGCCGTTGTACGTGATGAAGAGCGAGCCGTCCTCGTTCGTCATGGGCTGGTGCCCGGCCGCCACGTCCACGATGGCCAGCCGGCGGTTGCCGAGCCCGATCCGGCCGTCCGGCGAGAGATAGAAGCCCCGATCGTCCGGTCCCCGGTGGACGAGCGTTTCCGTCATGCGGTGGAGGGTCGCCTCGTCCACCGGCTCCGAGACCCCGAAGTGGAAGACCCCGGCGATGCCGCACACGGTCAGCGGCTCCCCGGCCCCAGGTCCCGCACGAGGATGCGCGCGATCCGCCGACCGGCCCGCCCGTCCCAGTAGGGCGGCAGCCGCCCGCGCTTACCCCGGCCGTCGAGGATCCGTTCCGTCTCCACGATGATCCGGTCGGGATCGGCCCCGACGACGACGTTGGTGCCGTGGCGCACGGTCACCGGCCGCTCCGTCGAGTCTCGCAGCGTCAGGCACGGCACCGAGAGGGCGGTCGTCTCCTCCTGGACCCCGCCGGAGTCCGTGAGGACGAGCCGCGCGTGCGCCATGAGCTTGAGGAAATCGAGGTACCCGAGCGGCTCCGTCCGGATCACGCGATCGAGCCGCGCGAGCTTTCCCTCGAGCCCGAGCCGCCCGAGCTGAGCGCGGGTCCGCGGGTGGACCGGAAACACCACGGGGAGGCGACGCTGGATCCACTCGAGCGCCGACAGGAGCACCCCGAAGCGTTCGTGCTCGTCCACGTTGGCGGGCCGGTGCAGCGTCAGGACCGCATACGCGGTCCGGCGGAGGCCGAGTCGCCAGAGGACGTTCGACCGATCGGCTCGGCGGCGGTGGGCCCGGAGGGTGTCGATCATGACGTTCCCGACGAGGTGCACCCGGGACGGCGGGATCCCTTCCCGCTCGAGGTTCCGCACGGCGTCGGCGGACGGCGCGAAGAGCCAGCGCGCCAGCCGGTCGGTGAGGACCCGGTTCAGTTCCTCGGGCATCGTGAAGTCGCGGCTCCGGAGCCCGGCCTCCACGTGAGCGACGGGGATCCCGAGCTTGGCGCCGACCAGGGCGCAGGCGAGCGTCGAGTTGACGTCCCCGACCACCATGACGAGAGCGGGCGGGTCCGCCGCCAGCACCCGCTCGAAGGCCAGCATGATCCTGGCCGTCTGCCGGGCCGGCGTATCCGAGCCGATCCCGAGGTGGACGGCCGGGGTGGGGAGCCCGAGCTCCTCGAAGAAGACGCCGGACATCCGGTCGTCGTAGTGCTGCCCGGTGTGAACCAGACGGCAGGCGACGGCTCGCTCGCGGCCGAATGCGCGCAGGAGGGCCCAGGCCTTCATGAGGTTCGGCCGGGCCCCGACCGCCAGGACGATCGTCGGCCGCGCGGCCGGCCGCCGGCTCACTGGGCTGCCCCCCGGCAAGCAGCGCGACCGTGACCGGCCGTGGGACCGGGCCGCGGCCCGAGCAGCTCAAGGACGCAGGCGCGAGCCGGCGCGAGGCGTATGCCGCATACGTTGAGCGCCGGCGAGGGCCGAGGACGCCGAGATGCGACGGGCCCCGGCCCGGGCCGCCTCATGGGCCGCTCGGCGCGCGCAGGAGCGGCGCAAACTCGACGAGGTAGGCGAGCGCCACGGCCAGGACGAAGCCGAAGAGCAGGCCGATCAGGAGGTTCAGCCAGACGACGGGACTCACCGGCCGCGTCGGGGTCACGGGCGCCACGGTGACCGCCGTGGGGTACGAGGTGGCCGGGCTTCGAAGCTCGCGGAGATCGCGGAGGCGCTCTTTCAGCGCGAGGAGCTGGGACTCGGCGTCGGCCAGCCGGACCTGGAAGAGCGTCTGGGCCGCGACCTCCCGGTCCCCGCGCCGGTCGGCCAGGGCCTTCGAGAGCTCGCCCACGAACCGCTGCGTCTCCTCGATCTGCCGCTCGAGATCCTTCTCGAACTGCTCGTGGATCGAGAGCGCCGATTCGTACCGCTCGCGGTGGCTCGCCACGATGGCGTCGGCCAGCGCCGTCGCCGCCCGGACCGCCAGGCCCGGCTCGGGGGCGCGCGCGGTCACCCCGATGAGCTCGCTCCGCGCGGTCGCCGAGACCCGGATCGCCCCGGGGTCGGCGATCCCCGCCCGGGCGAGGGTGGCGGCCAGGAAGGCCGGGCTCTGGAGCGTGGCCGTGACGATGTCGCGCTCGACGAGGGGCGTGGAGACGACGCCGCGCTCGGACTTGCGGCCCAGGCGGCCGATGAGCAGGGCCAGCTCGGCCTCGTACGTCCTGGGCATGAGCAGGGTGACCACGGCCGCCGCCGCCACGGCCGCGCCCCACACGGCGAGGATGAGGCCACGCCGCCGCCACAGGAGGCGGAGCAAGCTTTCGACTTCCGAGGGTGTCTCGGTCGTCATGGCGGAGGTCACGGGCGGAGCGGGACGAGCCGGGTCTTCGGGATTCCCCGGCGCTCGAGCTCGGCGAGGATGCGGGCCGGCGGATCCAGGGTCGCCACGATCAGGTAGTCGTAGTCGCCGTCGGCCAGGTCCCCCACGGCCCGGACGGGGTGACCCAGGAACCGACCTCCGCCCTCGCCGTCGAGGATCGCGGCCGGCTCGATCCCGAGCTCCTTCACCGTGAGGTAGGCCAGCTCGGCCGCCTCGCCCGTGCCGTAGAGCGCGATCCGCGACGTCCCGTTCCCGAGACGGAGGCGGAGCGCCTCGCGGAGGGCCTGTCGGCCCTGCCGGTAGAGCTCGCGGGAATAGCGGAGGTACTCGTAGGTGAGCCGCGTCTTCTCGGCGAGCCCGCGGGGCGTCACGAGGTAGAGGAGCCGGTGGGGTGGGATCGTGGTGACCTTGATGCAGCCCTTGCGGGTGAGACGCTTGAGGTAGAGGTTCGTGAGGCCGAGGGCGATGCCGAGTCGCTGGGCGAGGGCCCGCTGGGTCACGGGGCGCCCCTCGGCGAGGGTCGCCAGGATCTCCAGCTCGCGGCGGGCGGGGGCGTCCACGGCGTTCAATCCTTGAACGCCACGGCCTCGCGTGTCAACCAAAAACCGAGGGGCGGAGCCCGGCCGAGCGCACCCGGGCGGCCGCGCGGTCGTGGTAAGGTACGGCCCGGCGTCGGCGCCAGGCACGGCCATGACCCGCTGAATGCGACACAGAGCGTGCGACCAGGACCGCGTGACGGGGTGACCCGGATCATCCAGGCCATCCTGCTGACCGCGCTCGTCGCGGCCGGGGCGGGCGGGTGTGGCCGGGAGGCCGGGACGACGCCGGGTGGCCGCGCGCCGCTGATCGGCGCCTACTACTACGTCTGGTACGACCAGGCGGAGTGGGACCTCGGCTATCTGGGGCGCGAGCTCCAACCACCGGTCACCCCGCTGCTCGGCGAATACGCCTCGGCGGATCCGCGGACGGCTGCTCAGCACATCCGCTGGGCGGGAGACTACGGCATCGACTTTTTCGCCGTGAGCTGGCCCGGCCGGGCGAGTCGCCAGGACCGCTACCTGCGAGCGGGGCTCCTGGCCGCCCCGAACCTCGACGACATCCGCTTCGCGATCTTCTACGAGTCCCTGCTGGCGCTGGGCACCCCCAAGGGGGAAATCCGCCTCGACGATGTGGCCATCGAGCGCCTCCGGGCCGACGTCGAGTACCTCGGGCGCGAGTACCTGGCCCATCCGCGCTACTTGCGGATCGGGGGCCGGCCGGCGCTATTCCTGTACGTGACGCGCGTCCTCACCGGACGGCATCGGGAGGCCATCGCCGTCATCCGCCGGACCCTCGCCCGCCAGGGCCACGCCGTGTACCTGATCGGGGACGAGGTCTTCTGGCAGATCCCGTCGCGTGACCGGATCCGGCTCTTCGATGCCATCACCGCCTACAACATGTACGACTGGCCGCGGACCGAGCAAGGCGGGTACGCGGCCGGCTCGGCCTTCCTGGGCGCGGTGCAGGAACAGTACGAGCGCTTCCGCCGCGTGGCGGGAGACGGGCACGTGGCCTTCGTCCCGTCCGTCATCCCCGGCTACAACGACCGCGGCGTGCGTCCTCGTGAGGATCACTACGTGATCCCCCGTCTCCTGAGCCCGGACGCCGACGAGGGAAGCCTGTTCGCGCGATCCCTCCAGGAGCTCGGCCTCGCCTTGCTGGACGATCGGAACCCGCTCCTCATGATCACGAGCTTCAACGAGTGGCACGAGTGGAGTCAGATCGAGCCGGCTCGGCCCGGGCCTCCGACGACGCGGGATCCGAGCTACACGCTGGACTTTCCCCATCGTGGGTACGGCCTCCGGTACCTCGAGGTGCTGCGCGACGCCGTGGTGGCGGTCTCCGGTCGGCTCGTCCGGGGGCCGGGGAAAGACCCCGTCCGCGGCGCCGAGGTCCGCGCCGTGCGGGGCGGAGTGGTGACCGCGACCGTGCGGACCGACTCGACCGGCGCCTTCCGCTTCGCCCGCCGCGCGCTCCCGCCGGATCGATACGAGCTCGTCGCCGACCGCGGGCGAGCCCGGCTGACGGTCGATGTGGGGGCGAGCTGGACCGGGCCGGTCGAGCTGGTCGCGGAGTGACCCGGTGGATGGCTTCTCGGCGTGAGCCGGTGCGGACGGACCGCCCGCGCGGTGCAGCGAGAAGCGCTCCGAGCGGCGGCTTCGCCGCCGCCACGACGGGGGGGCATCGGGGGGGTCTTCCGAGACCCCCCCGAGTAATGATCTAGGAGGTCTCGGGCTCGGCGACGATCTCCTGGTCGGGCTCGACCTCGCTCGGCGTCTCCTCCGTGCGCTGACGGAGGAGCTCCTGGGCGAAGGCCCGGATCTTGGGGTCCTCGTCCTGCAGGGCGAGCTGAATCGCCTCGGCGGCCCGGGGCGTCGAGCTTTCCCAGAGGGTGTGGATGGCCAGATGGCGCACCGACGCCGCCGGGTCGCGCAGCGCGCCCATGACCACGTCCTCGGCGCCGGGCCATTCCGTGAGAAACGCTCCGAGGAGGCCGACGACGACCGACCGCACGTCGGCATCCGGATCGGTGATGTGCTGCATCAGCGCCTGGCGCGCGCGCTCGTCGGCGGCGTGGAGCGTCAGCGCCTCGAGGGCCGCCGTGCGCATCCGCGGGTCCCGGTGGGCGGTGAGCGCCAGGATCTGCTCGATGGGTCCGTCGGGGTCGAAGAGCTCCGCGCCGTCGGGCAGCATCGGGGCGGACTCCTCGTCCCCTTCGGCCGTGGGGAGGCCGGCGGGCAGGTCCGGAGCGCTCGCCTGAGGCTCCTCGGCGCTTCTGGCACCGGCCCCGCGGATCGCCGAGCCCAGCAGGATGACCCGTCGCAGCCGATCCGGGCCGCCCTCGGCGGGCCGCCCGTAGACCAGGACGAAGTTCTCTCCACGCAGGAGCTGCTCGAGGGCCCGGTCGAGAGGCAGGCGCTTGAACTGGACCGACACCGTGCGGCCGACCGGTGTCACCTCGCTGACCTCGAACCCGGCCCGCCGGGCGAGCTCGGCGAGCACGGCCCGGAGCGGGGCGCCAGCGGCGGTGATGGAGACGAGGTGATCCCCGCGGGCCTCGGCCGCGACGGACACGGAAACCCCGCGCGGCGGCGGCGGGGCCGCCTCCGCACCCGGCGCCGGTCCGAAGGCGAGCGCCGCCCCCAGGACCGCCCAGGAGACCGTGGGGAAACGACGGCGACGCCGGATCACATCTTCAGGGTACCACGGGGCGCCGGCCGGGCATGACGATCCCGGCCGGCGCCCCGGGCGCCGGCGCGGCCGAGGGCCGCGGGCTTACGGTCCGACCATCTTGACGTTGCGGGTGGCCCACCCGCAGGTGGGCAGGCCGGCGATCCTCGTCGCCCGCTCCGAGGAGGCCCAGAAGCTCGTGAGATCCACGGGATCGGTCTGCACGCCGGGGTACTCGCCGGTCTTGAAGCTGTTCGCGGCCGGCGTGTACGCGCAGGTGCCTGGCGGCGTGACGGGCAGCTCAGGAGGCAGGAACGCCGGGAATCCGAAGCTCTTGATCCGCGCCTCGGACTGCAGGAACTGGGTGGCGCTGCTGGCGTGGTAGACGACCGCCGACGTCCCAAGTCGATTCACGGCGACCCCCGGCTTGTAAACGAATTCCCCGGGGCTGGCGCCGCCGAACACCGTCTGCCCGCTGATCGCCGCGCCGCCGGCGGAGGGAGCGAACCGGATCCACCGGATACACGACCGGGTGGCGAAGCACTTGGTGGCGTGGACGACCTCGATGAATCGGCTGAAGCCCGCCGCCCCGCTGACGCGGGCATCGCCGGCGTCGAGCTTGATCAACGTCCCCGGCTGGGGCGAGCTGTCCGGGGCCTCGTAGACGAAGTTTCCGTTCACGAGGAAGGGCCCCTGGAGCCCGATCGGCGCCAGGTTCACGACGCGCCAGATCAGGTAGCGCTGGCTCGGCCCGAAGGACGAGCCCACGGTGTTGACGAGGTAGGCGGGATTCGCCCCGCCCAACGAGGGGGCCGGGGTCAGGTGGAGCACCGGCTGGATGGCGAAGATGGTGGGGCTATTCAGCGCCGGCGTCGGCTGGAAGAAGGCCACCGGGGGCAGTGGCGGGCACGCCTGGGCGTTGTTGGCGAGCGCGAACTTGCTCATGGCCCGGATGGTGGCGAAGGTGAAGAAGTTCTTGTTGGTGTAGCGGACCTGGTTCGTCGTGATGACGAGCTTGTCCGCTCCCAGGCCGAAGCCGAAGAACTCCGGGAAGCTCGCGTTCACGGTGCCGGGGTTCCGCGTGCCATCGATCCGATACCGACACCAGGCCGGCCCCAGGTTGAGGGGATCGACGGTGCGGGAGACCGCCAGCCAGATGGTCGACCGTCGAGCGCTCACCTTCGTCTGCACGGCCAGCACGTAGCAGCGCCGGAGCAGGGCGGGGGCGTTCGCGTCGCAGTAGACCTTGGGGAAGTCGAAGTCGCCGGAGGCGTCCGAGGTGCCGAAGAAGGCCGTGAGCGGGACCTGGGCGAGCAGGCCTCCCGCGGTCGTGCGCAGCTGGATTGCCGTGTTGGCGGCGTGGAGAACCCGCGCGATCGCCTTGCCGATCTGCGCGCTGGCCTGGTATCCGAAGCCGGCGCTCACCTCGTTGAGCCCGCCGAAGACGGTGACGATGGCCGGGACCTGAGGCGCCACCGCATCGTCGGATTCCGCGGCGAAGACCGGAGCGGCGACCGCCGTGGCCATCGCGATCAGTCCGAGGAGAAGAGTCCGCACTGCGAACCCGCCACGCGCTCTGGACCACTGCCTCATGCGTTCTTCCTCCAGATAGAGCGAGGGTCGAATGTAGACCGACGCTGAGCGATTCGTTCTCGTTGGACTCCGGGAGCAGCGACGCCCTCCCCCCGTCGGCACCCTCCCCTACCCGAGCGCGTCCAGTGCCCGAGCCACCTCCTTGTGAGCCGCCCGGTTGCCCGGCGCGGGTTAGACGTGCGAGAGCGACCGAGCTCGACGACGGGGCCCCCGGCCGTCACGGTGCGGCCGGATGGGCAGTCCAGCATCGAGACCATTTTCGCACAACGACGCGCCCGGGGGAATACCCCTCAAGGGCCTTCCCTTAGAGACCTTTCCAGTGCGGCGGGCTCACGAGCACCCCGAGCCGGCGCGGATCGGGCGCGTCGCCCAGCTCGGCGGGGACGAAGCTGTAGCCGACGCGGATCTGTAAGATGACGCCGCTGCCGAGGGGCTTGGTCACCGGGAGGTCGAGGGCCTTCCACGCGGTCGGCGAGTCGAGGACGACCCGGCCGGCCGGGAGCCCGTCGAGCAGGACGGACACCTCCTGGGGACGCCCCGACACCTGCGGGCTCGGGCACGCGAAGTCGAGATGGAGCGCCCTCCCCTCGACGCGCAGGCTGGCGACGGCCCCGCCCGACGTCCACCGCGCCCGGGCCTCGAAGACCTCCGGGGCGTACTCCCAGCCGTGGAAGCCCCACTCGTAGCCGACGGGGACCGGGCGCGCCGCCACGGTGTGGACCCGAAACCCGAGCGCCACCAGGAGAGCCGCGGCGCCCACGGCCAGCCAGCGCCGCGGCAGCCGCGGGGGCCGGACGGCCGGCAGGGCCAGGGAGACCACCAGGCCGAGCGTGATCCAGAAGTACACCTGCATCGACCGCAGGAGGAAGGTGTACTGGAGCCAGCCGTACACCAGCCAGACGCCGAGGGACACCAGCAGGAAGAGGACGGCGGGCCGCGCCGCGCCGAGCGCCCGGCTCCGGGTGACGATCGGACCCAGGCTCACGGCGACGAGCCCGAGAAAGCTCGCCAGACCGAGGGCGCCCTGCTCGGCGAGGAACTGGGCGTAGAGGTTGTGGGCGGACCAGGAGCCGAAGCGGAGCTGCGGGTACGCGGAGTAGAGGTCGAAGAAGCGCGCGAACCGGCCGCTCCCGACCCCGAGCAGCGGGTAGTCCCGGACCATCCGGCCGGCGACCTCGAGGAGGTGCAGCCGGACGTAGTCCCCGCCGGTCCAGAGAATCTTCTCGAGCGCGCGATGCCCGACCGGTGTGAATCCGAGCAGAGTCGCCATCCCGATCGAGACGGCCACGACCGTCGCCGCCAGTCGGGTCGAGAGCCGGGTGGACCAGCGGGGGTCCAGGTGCAGAGCGACCAGCAGCAGCAAGGCCAGCTCGAGGAGAAAGACCAGGTAGGCCGCCCGCTGGTAGACGACCAGGAGCGCGTACACCGACAGGAGCAGCGCCGTCAGGGCGAGGCCCCTGACCCAGCGCGGGCCGGGCTCGGTGAGGAGGAGGCCCGCCAGGGGGAGGTAGGCGATCGCGTACTGCGCGAAGTAGGACGGGTTGAACCCGAGCCCGGAGAATCCGCCGGCGAACTCGCCGCCCAGCCAGACGGTCAGCACGTGCCGCTCCGGGGCGAGCGGGAACCAGTAGGTGGCGAGCCCGGCGACCGTCACGGCCACGTAGAGGAGCGTGCCGGCCACGGCCAGGCGACGGACCCGTTCCGGGGTCCACCGCTCGTTCACCACCAGGACGTAGAGGGCGGCGCCGCTGGCGACGTTCAGGACCGTCCGGACCCAGAACAAGCTCGACTCGGGCAGGCTCCGGCGGACGCCTTCGAGGATCTGCCGCCACGACGAGACCTCGATCTCCAGCCACGCCTCCTTCAGGTCGAGCGGAAGCGAGATCAGCGCGGAGAGGACGACGAGGACGACGAGCGGGGCATGGGGAAACCTCAGCGGACCGCGGCGCCCGAGGTGCCAGGCGAGGCCCGCCAGGAGGGTCAGGGAGATCGCGATCTCGAGGAGGAAGAAGTAGGGGCGCTGGTCTTCCCCGTTGGCGAGAGGAGGGAGGAGGAAGAGCAGGAGCAGCCCGTTGGCCGGCGCCAGCCCCACGCAGCACAGGACCAGCGCCACGAAGGCGGCGGCCGCCAGCGCCTCCACCCGAGCGGCCGGGACCCCGGCCGCGAAGAGCGCGGCGGCGAGCGCCGCGATGAGGCCGAGCGAGCCGACCAGGCCGACCGGGTCAAGGACGAGAGGACGCGAGAGCCCGCCCTCCGCCGGCGTGCTTCGTGTATTGAACGGCCTCCTGGAGGGTCCAGAAGACCAGAGCCCCCCCCAGGGCCCCCTTGGCCTTCGTCAGGAACTCGTCCACGTAGTCGGTGGACACCATGCTCTTGACGTGGCCGATGGCCATCACCGGAAGCACGCGGCCCGGGTCGCGGTCGGCCACGCGCTCCGCGAGGCGCACGAGCATGGCGGCGGCCACGCTCGGCATCACCGCGTCGTAGTCCAGCATGAGGGAGGACCGGCGCACCATCTTCTCCAGGATGGACCCGAGCCGGCGCCCGGCGGCCGCGCGCTGGGCCGGAGCCTGGTCGACCGGATACCAGGCGTCCGCCCGCCGGAGGTAGCGCCGGTGCCGCGCATGCTCCGCCGGGCTCAGCCCCGTCCGGCGCTCGGCCACCCCGAAGAGGCTCCGGGCGCCCGCGAGGTCCCACCCCAGGCCGAGCCGAGCCCGCACCTTGCGCAGCACCGGCGACTCGGTGAACGGCTCGGAGTAGATGGGAATCTCGAGGAGGCCGGGCCCCGGGGGCGCCGGGCGGGTCAGGTCGCTCCCGGAGACGAACCAGGGCTCGTAGTGGGAGGGCGCGGCCCGGAAGTCGTACGAGCCGAGGCTCCCCCGGTAATGGCGTCCCTTGCAGACCGAGGTATCGCATTCGATCCCGGCGCGGATCAGACTCCGGATCACCGCCGTGGACGGCTCCATCAGGAACCCGCCGGCCCGGAAGGCGAGGCAGCGGTAGGCCGGGCGGATGTCCTGGAGCAATTCCTCCAGGTACCGGCGGCCCCGCTCGAGCAGCGCCGCCTGCTCGGCCGGCGGGAGTCCCCCGAGGGCGTAGCGGCTGTAATCGACATGCCAGCCGGCCTCGTAGCGGGCCTCCGTCCACTGCGGGTGGAGATGAAGCTGGACGTCGTGCCCGCGGTGGACGGCTTCCTGGGCTTGCTTCTCCCACGCCTCCGCCACCTCGCGGGCCCAGGGGTGTCGATCACCGATGCGCTGATGAGCCCACTGCTGGCCCACCTCCGCCATCAGCGTGAGCTTCGCCCCGTGGCGCTCGCACGTCTCCATCAGCGCGGCCATCGGGCCGTGCTGGACCTCGAAGAAGTCGCCGCTGCCGTCCCCGTACAGCTCCCAGTCGTTGCTCAGGATGAGGCCGAGCTTCACGGCGGCCGGCGGGTCACGCCCGCTCGTACCCGGGGAGCCTGGAGGCGTCCTCGCCCTTGCCCACCACGACGTCCTCCAGGACCAGGTAATCGAGCCCGGTGCTGAAAAAGCATCGGATCGCGTCGACCGGCGCGTTGACGATGGGCTCTCCCTTGACGTTGAACGAGGTGTTCAGGACGACCGGGACGCCGGTCAGCGCCTCGAAGGCCTTGATGACCCGCCAGTACCGGAGATTGGCGTGCTCGGAAACGGCCTGGGGACGGGCCGACCCGTCGACGTGGGTCACCGCCGGGATGGGGGGGGCGCCCTTCTTCACCCGCGCGGAAAAGGTCATGAACGGGCTCGGCGGGCATCCTTCGAAGAACTCGGAGAACCGCTCGGCCAGGACCGACGGGGCGAAGGGGCGGAACTCTTCCCGGAACTTGATCTTCCGGTTCACGATGTCCTTCATCGCCGGCTGCCGGGGGTCGGCCAGGATGCTCCGGTTGCCCAGCGCCCGCGGGCCGAATTCGGCCCGCCCCTGGAACCACCCGACGACCTTGCCCTCGCCGAGCAGGCGGGCCGTGGTGGCCACCACGTCCCGCGGCCTGACGTGGGGGATGTGGTAGCTGCGGAGCTCCGTCTCGATCTGGGCGGTCGAGAAGGCCTGCCCCCAGGCGGCGTGGCGCATGACGAAGCGGTCCTTCATCGCGTCGGCCCGGTGGGCGGTCAGCAGGGCGGCCCCCAGCGACAGCCCGCCGTCGTAGGAGGCGGGGCCGACGAACACGTCGTCGTACCCCGCCTGCTCGTAGATGTGGTGGTTCATGATGATGTTCTGGGCGACGCCTCCCGTCAGGCAGAGATTCCGCAACCGGGGATGGGCCGCGCGCAAGGCCGCGGCCGCGGCGACGCCGATCTCGTTGACGCGGCACTGGAGGCTGGCCGCCACGTCCTGGTGCCGCCGCTCGATCGGCTCGCTCGGCCGGCGCGGCGGCCCCAGCCGCTCGGCCAGCCGCATCGAGTAGCGATCGGCCATGTGGCGGTTGTAGATGTGGTAGTTCATGTAGCCCTGATCCACCGTGACCTTCCACCCGTCGACCCGCAGCATCGCCCGGAAGACGTCCAGATAGGTCGGCGAGCCATAGGGGGCGAGCCCCATGACCTTGTACTCGTCGCCGATGTCGGCGAAGCCGAGGTACTGGGTGACGGCCTGGTAGACCTGGCCGATGGAGTCGGGGAAGTAACACTTGTCGAGCACCCGGATCTGCGGGCCCTCGCCGAGGGCGTAGAGGATGCACGGCCATTCGCCCCGCCCGTCCCACGAGATGATGAGGGCGTCCTCGTGGGGTGACGCGAGATACGCGGAGGCGGCGTGGCAGAGGTGGTGCTCGTACATCTCGATCCGGCACCGCTCGGCCAGCGGGAGGTCGTTCGCGCGGAACTCGCCGCGCAGCTTCGCCTCGAACGAGTGAGCCAGGAGCAGCTCGTACCCGATGTTCCGGGGGAGGAACGACTTCGCCTTGCGGAAGTTCTTCACCCCGTACCAGGCCCGCCGGAGGAAGCCGTTGAACAGCCGGTACGGCAGGGCGACCACGTCGACGTCGCGGGACGACAGCCCGGCCGCGTCGAGCACGCACCGGACCGAGTGCCGCGGGAAGGCGAAGTCGTGCTTTCGCCGGGTGAACCGCTCTTCTTCGGCGATGGCGACGACCTGCCCGTCCACGATCATGGTCGCGCTCGAGTCGTGGCTCGAGTAGGTGATGCCCAGGATGTTCATGGACGAATCAGTCTCCTCGAATAGGCTACCGCGGACACACCGGGCCGGCCGAACAATCTTAGGGGACGCCCTCCCGGGCAGCAAGCGCAATTCGCGCCCGGGCCCGCATTCCGGATGTCGGCCCGCGCCCGGCGTGATATCGTTTCTCTGGGAAGGATGCCATGATTGCCGTCCGGCCGCCCCGAGCGCGCTGATGGGTGAGCCCGCGGTAGACGTGCAGGCCGTCTCCAAGGCCTACCGGATCTACGGGCACCCGCGCCACCGGCTCCTCGAAGCGCTCTGGCGCGGGCGCCGCACGTACCACCAGGACTTCTGGGCTCTCCGCGACCTGACCTTTCGGGTCGAGCCCGGCGCCACCTTCGGCATCATCGGGATGAACGGCTCGGGGAAGAGCACCCTGCTCCAGATCGTCGCCGGAATCGTTCAGCCCACGCTGGGCCGGGTCACGGTCCGGGGCCGGGTGGCCTCGCTCCTCGAGCTCGGGGCCGGGTTCAACCACGAGTTCACGGGGCGCGAGAACGTGGTGATGCACGGGGCCATCATGGGGTTCACGCGCGAAGCGATGCTGGCGCGGCTGCCGGCCATCGAGGCCTTCGCCGAGATCGGCGAGTTCATCGACCAGCCCGTCCTGACCTACTCGAGCGGGATGTTCGTCCGCCTGGCCTTCGCCGCGGCGATCCACGTGGACCCCGACGTCCTCCTGGTCGACGAGGCCCTGGCCGTCGGCGACGCGATCTTCCAGCACCGCTGCATCCGGCGGATCAAGGAGTTTCAGGCCGAGGGGAAGACGATCCTGTTCGTGAGCCACGACATCGGCATGGTCAAGTCGATCTGCTCGGCCGCCCTCTTCCTCCACGCGGGCGAGGCGCGGGCCGTCGGGGACCCGGGTGAGGTGGCGAGCCTCTACCACGCCCACATCGCCAACCTCGAGGCCCGGCGGGCCGAGTCCGAGCCCGTCCGGGACGACGTGCCGGTGCGGACCGGGTCGGTCGTGTTCCGTCCCGATCCGACGTTCGACCAGCGGGCGGGCCTGTTCCGTCACGGCACCGGGGCGGCCCGCATCCGCAACGTCGAGATCCTGGACCGCCGCCAGCAGCCGCTTCCGGCCGCCGAGTTCGACCAGGAGGTCGTCCTGCGGGTCCACCTCGAGTTCTATCAGGCTGTCGACTTCTGCATCCTGGGCTACTACTTCCGTGACAAGACGGGCACCGACGTCATCGGCACCAACACCTACGAGGAGAACGCTTCGATCCCCGCCCGGAAGGCGGGGGACACCCTCGTGGTGGACTTCCGCCAGCGGCTTCCTCTGATGCCGGGGACGTACAGCGTGACGGCGGCCCTGGCCTACAGTCGCTACTCCCCGACCTACTTCGACTGGATCGACAACGCGCTCGTCCTCGAGGTGCTGCCGCCGGCCGGCGGGAAGATGATCCATTCCAAGGTCTGGCTGCCCATCGAGATCGACGTCCACTCCTGATCCATGGCCCACCGATACGATTACCAGATCGACCTCACGCGGGACAACGCGCACGCCCGGGTGATCCGCCTGGTGGGGGAACACAAGCGGGTGCTCGAGGTCGGCTGCGCCACCGGCTACATGTCCCGGGTCCTGGTCGAGCAGTTCGGCTGTACCGTGACCGGGATCGAGCGCGAGCCAGAGGCCGCCGAGGAGGCCCGGAAGGCCTGCAGCCGGGTCATCGTCGGCGACCTGGAGGCCCTGGACTACGCGGCCGAGCTCGGCGAGGAACGCTTCGACGTGATCGTCTGCGCCGACGTCCTGGAGCACCTCCGGGAGCCGGCCCGCGTGCTGGCCACGCTCGGCGGCTTCCTGGCGCCGGGCGGGCACCTGGTGGCCTCCATCCCGAACATCACGCACGTGGCCGTGATCGCCGAGCTCCTCGAGGGCCGGTTTCCCTACGGCGCGCTCGGCCTCCTCGACGAGACGCACGTTCGCTTCTTCACGCGCGACAGCATCTACGACACCTTCGAGCGGGCCGGCTTCGTCGTCTCGCATCTCGAGCGCCTCCGCCTCGAGCCGGAGGCCACCGAGTTCAAGACGGATCTGTCCCGGTTCCCGGATCCGCTGGTCAGCTTGCTCCGAGCCCACGACGAGAGCACGACCTATCAGTTCGTCCTGACCGCCCACCCGGCTCCCGGCGGGCGCCGGGTCGACACGCTCCGGCTCACCCTGGCCGACACCGGTCTCCGGGCGACGGGCGGAGCGCCGGGCGACCGCGACGTCGCCATCGCGTGGCCGGCGCGCCCGGAGGGCCTGGACGAGCCGGCCGGCGTCTGGCGGGAGCGGCTCGCGGCCGTGCTGGAGGCCATCCTCGGCCGGATGACGTTTCTCGACGCCGACCGGGACCGGCGGATCCGGGAGCTCGAGACGCTCCGGGCGGAGGTGGCCGAGCTGCGGCGCACCATCGCGGCCCACGAGGGGCACGTCCGGCACCTGCAGGCCGAGGCCGACCGCCGCCAGGGCCACGAAGATCACATCCGCCACCTGGAGGCCGAGATCGTGCGGCGCGAGACGCGCTACCGGGACGAGATCGCCCAGGAGCTCGCGCGACGCCAGACGCTCTACGAGGAAGAGCTCCTGCGGCGGGAGGCCCAGTACGACGCCGTGATCGACGAGGAGATCGCCCGGCGGCGCGTGCTCGAGCATGACGTCGCCCAGCTCGACGCCCATCTGGCGGACATCAAGGCCGGCCTCGGCTGGAAGCTGCTCGAGCGATTCCACCGCCTGCGCGTCCGGGCGGTGCCGGCCGGCTCCCGGCGGGAGCGCCTCTACCGGCGCCTGCTCAGCCTGGCCCGCCGCTAGTCCCTTCGGAGGGGGCCTCCGCGGCCCCCTCCGAGACCTCCCCCAGGACAGGTTGCGCCGGCAAAGCCGGCGCTCGGAGCGGGAACAGCAACCGTCGGCGGTCTGGCGTTCGCGTAGCGCTTGTTAACCCGACAGGCTCCTAGGTCATGGGAGGGGGCCTCGACGGCCCCCTCCCAAACCTCCCCCCGGAGGGGTTGCGGCGGCGAAGCCGCCGCTCGGACCGCTGCTCCAAGCGGCGCCCGCTCGGGCCAAGCGGCCGGGTTACTCGTCGCCCCGCAGATGGTGGAAGAGCCGTTCCCGCCGG
>DASYQW010000061.1 GCA_036005065.1 Candidatus Methylomirabilota bacterium
ACTAGGGCATCTGCTGCACTGCCTGGATCCGATCCCCCGTGGTCGGATGCGTCGCGAAGAACCCCCCGCTCTCGCCCTCGGTCTGCTTGAGCCACGCCAGCGTGCGGACCATCAGGGCCTTGCCATCGTACCCGGCGCGCCGGAGAAGCTCGACCCCGTGGCGATCCGCCGCGTACTCCTCGCGCCGCGTGTACGCGTTCGTCACCAGCTGGGCGGCGATCGGAGCCAGCGGCTGGGCGCGCGGGAAGATCTGCTCGAGGAGGATGGTGCCGAGCTCGAGCCCCGCGCCGAGGCGCTTCAGCTTCGCGACGTGACCGAGGTCGGCATGCGCGGTCTCGTGGCCCATGACGGCCCGGAGCTGGTCGTCAGTGGCCCGCTGAAGCAGGCCGGAGGTCACGTAGAACTCGCCGGCGCCGCCGTTGGCCGCATTGATGCGCGAATCTGAGAGGACGCCGACCCGGACCCGACTCAGCGGGAGGGGGTGGTTCATGTGCTGAAGGAGGGGAACCATGACCTTTCGGAGTCGGTCCACGTGCCGGGGATCCACACTGCCGGCGGCCGGAGTGGCCGCCGGCCGAGGAGCCGTGGAGCCGGCCGCCTGGGCGAGGGTCGGGAGGATCTCGCCGCCCGCGCCGATCAGACCCGCGGTGGCGCCCAGCACGAAGTCTCGTCGGTCCATCTCCATCGCAGACTCCTCCGTCGAGGCCGACGTGATCGTCATCGCTGCGGTGTCTCCCGGCCGGGGCGAGCGGGCCTCTCCGGCTCCCCACCCGAGCAAGATGCCTGCCAAGGCCGCCGTCCCCGGGACCCATCCTTCGGTACAATGGAGGGAGCGGTCGGGCATCGCCCGACGGTTCCTGGTGATGAAGGCTCTTGCCGGCGCGGCCGGGCTCCTCCTGATCTTCGGCATCCTCTGGGAGGCGTTTGAAACGATCGTCCTCCCACGGCGCGTGGCGCGTCGTGTCCGGCTCACGCGCCTGTTTTATCGCTCGACGTGGATCCCCTGGTCGGGCGTGGCGCGCCGAGCGCTCCGCGGCCAGCGCCGCGAAACATTTCTCGGCTTCTACGGCCCGCTCTCGCTTCTCGTGTTGCTGACCGTCTGGGCGTTCGGCTTGGTCCTCGGCTTCGCGTTGCTGCTGTGGGCGAGCGGGTCCGCCATCCAGGCGGCGGAGGGGATGTCGCCCTTCGGGGCCGACCTCTACCTGAGCGGGACGACCTTCTTCACCCTCGGGCTGGGAGACGTGACGCCGCGCAGCGCGGTGGCCCGGGCGCTCACGGTGATCGAGGCCGGCACGGGATTCGGCTTCCTGGCCCTCGTCATCGGGTATCTGCCCGTGCTCTATCAGTCATTTTCGCGCCGTGAAGTCAACGTCTCGCTGCTGGACGCCCGCGCGGGGTCTCCCCCCAGTGCCGTCGAGCTCCTGCGCCGGCATGCCGCGCCCGAGGGCCAGGACGCCCTCCGGGAGTTGCTGCGCGAGTGGGAACGCTGGTCGGCCGAGCTGCTGGAAACCCATCTGTCCTATCCGGTGCTGGCCTACTTCCGCTCCCAGCACGACAATCAGTCCTGGCTGGCCGCGCTCACGACGATCCTCGATGTGAGCGCCCTGGTGATGGCGGGCATCGAGACCGGCTGCCAGCGGGAGGCGCAGCTCACCTTCGCCATGGCGCGGCACGCCATCGGCGATCTGGCCCAGGTCTTCCGGACTGCGCCCCTGCGGGCGATGCCCGACCGGCTGCCGCCACCGAAGCTGGCGCAGCTGCGGGAGTCCCTCGAGGCCGCCGGCTTGAAGCTTCGCCAGGGACCGACGGCGGACCAGGAGTTTGCCGAGTTGCGCGGGCTGTACGAGCCATACGTGGCGGCGCTGGCCGGCTACCTGAGGCTCGGCATCCCCGACTGGTTGGCGGATGCGGGGCGAGCCGACAACTGGCAGACGACCGCCTGGGGCCAGAGCTCGGGCCCCGGATTCCCCGCGCATCTCGCGTCCGACGAGCACCGAAAGAGGGCCGGCGAGTCCGGGCGTCGGGCCTGACCGAGACTCGGGCCGGCGCCACCCAGGGAGGGCCCCATGGATCTCGAAGCCATCATCGAGTCGTTCTGGACGTCGGCCCGGCGGGGCGTCTACTATCCACCCGAGTGGAAGGGGAAGCTCACCGCGCATCAGGCATACCGGGTTCAGCTCGGCATCCTCGATCGCCTGGTCGCGGGCGGGGAGACGCACGCCGGGTGGAAGGTCGGACTGACGGCCCGGGCCATGCAGGAGCAGTGGGGAATCTACGAGCCCGTCTTCGGCTTCCTGCTGGAGAGCGGACACCGGCCGAGTGAGGCGACGTTCGGGTTCGACGAGCTGATCCAGCCCGGCTTCGAGAACGAGCTGTGCCTGACCATGGGAACGCCGCTCCAGGGGCCCGGGGTGACGCTCGAGCAGGCGCGAGCGGCCATCCTCGCCGTCGCGCCCGCGCTGGAGATCATCGAGCGGCGAGGGGACTTCGCCGCCGACCTGAACCTCGCCCTCGCCGACAATTCCCAGCAGAAGGCCTTCGTCACGGGGCGGGCCACGACCCCGGTACCGCCGGGGGTCACTCTCGCCGAGGCCACGGTCGAGGTCGTCGTCGATGGCGTGAGCGTCGAGCGCACCCGCGGGTCCGCCGAGCGGACCGGTGACCAGGTGGCCACGGTGGCGTGGCTGGCCAACAAGCTCGCGGAATTCGGCCGCCACATCGAGGCCGGGCACCGGATCATGTCCGGCTCGTTCACCCGGCAGTACCCGCTGTCCCGTGGGGCCCGCATCGAGGCGCGCTTCGAGCCATTCGGCGTGGTCCGGGCCGAGTTCGCCTGATCCGGGGAGGAACGTCATGGCCGAAGTCTTCGTCCTGGGGGCCGGCACGCCGACACCGACGCCGCATCGCTGGGGCTCCGCCTTCGCCGTCCAGGTGGGCGGCGAGTACCTGATGTTCGACTGCGGCCCGGCGGCCACGTCCAAGCTCGTCAAGGTCGGCATCTTCCCGACGCGGGTCGACTACCTCTTCTTCACCCATCATCACTTCGATCACGACGTGGACTACCCGTGCTTCCTCCTGTGCCGCTGGGACCAGTCGATCGGCAAGGAGAACCAGCTCCGCGTGTACGGGCCCACGCTCACCGAGACGCTCACCGAGCGGATCCTCGGCGAGGGGGGCGCCTTCGTCCACGACTGGAAGGCCCGCGTCCACCATCCCCTGAGCCAGCGCGTCTACGTGAACCGGGGCGGCACGCTGCCGCGCCGGCCGCCGTCGGTCCTCGCCCGGGACGTCGGTCCCGGGCTCGTGCACCAGGGGCGCGAATGGCAGGTCACGGCGGCGCCCGCCGAGCACGTCCAGCCGTTTCTCGACTCCCTCGCCTACCGGCTCGACAGCGCCGAGGGCAGCATCGTCTTCACCGGCGACACCCAGCCGTGCCGCAGCGTCGTCGAGCTGGCCCGTGGAAGTGACCTGATGTTCTGCATGTGCTGGGACGACAGCGCGCGGATGGCGGCGATGGGCGAGAACTTCGGCCAGTGCGGCACCACCGGGGCCGCCGAGATGGCGGCCGAGGCCGGCGTCAAGAAGCTCGTCCTCGTGCACGTCGGTCCTCACCTGGCCGCCCACGGGCCGATGGAGAAGGGCATCGGGGACGTCCGCAAGCTCTACGACGGGGAGGTGATCTTCGCCGAGGAGCTGATGACGGTCCGGCCCTCGTGAGAGGGGGGGCTCCCACCTGGCCGTGGGGGGCCCGGGGATCAGCGAAGCCGCAGGCGCGGGTCGATCGCGTCTCGCAGGGCGTCCCCGATGAAGTTGCAGGCGATGGCGACCATCAGAATGGCGATCCCGGGAAAGGCCGAGATCCACCACTGGGCCACGAGCTCGCGACCCTCGGCGACCATGGCGCCCCACTCCGGGGTCGGCGGCACGGCTCCCAGACCGAGGAACGACAGGGCCGCCGTGATGATGATGGCATTGCCGAAGTCCATGGCCATGAGGACCAGCGAGGGCGCGACCGCGTTGGGCAGGATGTGGCGCAGGACGATGCGGCGATCGTCGAGGCCGAGCGCCTGGGCGGCGGTGACGAAGTCCCGAGCCTTGAGCGCCAGCACCTGGCCCCGGGCCAGCCGCGCGTAGGGAGGCCACCACACCACCAGCAGGGCGAACATGGAGTTCTGGATGCTGGGGCCGAGCGCGGCCGCGATGGCCATCGCCAGGATCAGCGACGGGAAGGCCAGTACCATGTCCACCACCCGCATCGCCACTTCGTCGGGCCAGCTCCCGAAATAGGCGGCCAGGCCGCCGTAGAGCGTCCCGAAGACCGACGCCACCACGACGACGACGGCCGCCACCGGCAGCGATACCCGCCCGCCGTAGAGGACCCGGCTCAGCACATCCCGGCCCAGGCCGTCGACCCCGAGCCAGTGCTGGACCGACGGAGCGTCCAGCCGGTTGTCGACGTTGAGGTCGATGGGGTCGTAGGGCGCGATCGCGGGCGCGAGCGCCGAGACCGCCACCCACGCGACGACCACGAGGCCACCCAGGACCGCCGTCGGCTTCCGCACGACGCGGTGCCAGAGCAGGCGCGTCTCGCGCGGGGACGCCACCACGCCGATGTCCGCGGGAACACGTCCGGCCACGGGAGCGGCGGGTGTCGCGGAGAGGGTCGCCATCGCCTCAGGAGTACCGGATCTGCGGATCCAGCCAGCCGTAGAGCAGGTCGACCACGAGGTTCACGAGCGTGTACATGACCCCGATCACGAAGGTCACGCCCATGATGGCCGGAAAGTCGTTGGTGACCGCCGACTGGAAGGCGTAGCGACCGAGTCCGGGCCAGGCGAAGATCGTCTCCGTCATCACCGCGCCCGAGAGGAGCCCGCCGTAGGCCAGCCCGAGGACGGTCACGGTGGGGATCAGGGCGTTTCGAAGGGCGTGCCGGGCGACGATCCGCGTTTCCGGAAGCCCTTTGGCGCGGGCGGTGCGGAGGTAGTCCTGGGACAGGGTATCGAGCATCGACGAACGCGTGATGCGCGTCACCAGCCCCATGACCGAGCTCGCCAGCACCAGCCCGGGCAGGATCAGATGCGACGCCGCGCTCCGGAAGGTGGCCCAGTCGCCCGCCACCGCCGCGTCGATCGTGAAGAAGCCGGTCAGCCGCGGCGGCGACTCGATCTGGGGTCCGAGCCGCCCCGGCCCCACCGTCCAGTGGAGCGTCGCGTAGAAGAGGACGAGCGAGACGGTGGCGAGCCAGAAGATGGGGATCGACACGCCGATCAGCGACACGAGACGGGCCACGTGGTCCACCGGGCCGTCTCGCCGGATGGCCGCCACCACACCGAGCGGCATCCCCACGATCAGCGCGAAGAGCACGGCCGTGGTGGACAGCTCGATGGTCGCCGGCAGGAACGCCGCGAGGTCCTTGGTGATCGCCCGCCGGGTGTTGATCGACGTCCCCAGCTCCCCCTGCAGGAGATTGCCGAGGAACGCGAAGTACTGGACATAGAGGGGCCGATCGAGCCCCCACTTCTCCTTGAAGGCCTGGACGACCTCGGGCCGCTGGGAGGCCTGCTGGCCGAGATTCGAGACGATCGGGTCGGCGGGGACGGCGTGGGCGATGAGGAAGGAGATCAGAGTCACCCCGAGCACCGACACCACCAGGAGCCCGAGGCGTCGCGTAACGTACTGGGCCATTTAGAAAGGTCGCGGGGACCGCGCGTGCGGCCCCCGCGCCGTCGCTTCGGTCAGATTCGGCCGAGCGCTACTTCTTTTCGACGGGGTAGATGCGGGCCGCGCCGAGGGGGAGGTACTCGTACCCCTCGATGTTCGGCCGCACGACGACCTCGGCCTTGCCCTGGACGAGGTTGACGTAGGGCCCGTTCTCGACCAGGTAGGCGAGCACTTCCTTGTACATCGCCGACCGCCGCTTGGGGTCGAGCTCGGCGTCGGCCTTCCGCGTCATGTCCTTCGCCTTCGGATCGTCCCAGCGCAGCCGCGGCGCCCAGGTGTGGAGGATCATCTGGCCGGTGAAGTCGCTGGCCCCGATGTAGTCCGGCTGGTTGTAGGAGATGACCGCGATCTCGCCCTTGGCCCGGTACTGCGACAGCATCACCGAGAACTCCTGCGGGACGAGCTGGACCTCGATCCCGATCTTCTTCAGGTCGGCCTGGACCTTCTGGGCCACCGACTCGTAGGTGATGCCGGCCGGCGAGGCGCCGGTGCCGTACTTGAGCGGGAACTTGAAGCCGTTCGGCACCCCGGCCTTGGCCAGGAGGTCCTTGGCCAGCTTGAGATCGTACCGTGGGTTCAGCCGGTCGGCATCGGCCTGGGTCTCGAGGCCCAGGACCCCGATCGGGTACACGGCGGGGCCGATGACGGCGCGGCCGTTGGTGAGCTTGATGATCCCGTTGCGGTCGACGGCGTGGCGGATCGCCTGGCGGACCTCCTTCTTGGCCAGCTCGGGGTGGAGCGCCGGATCCACCGTCATCCCCATGTACATGTTGTCGAGCGACTGGCCGAGCAGGATCTTGACGTTCTTGTTGTTGCGCATGGCGGCGGTGAGGTCGGGGGTGACGTTGAGCGCCACGTCGACGTCCCCGTTCTCGACCTGGAGCTTCTGGGTGGCGGGCGAGGGCACGTCGCGAGCCTCGATCTTCGCGATCTTGGCCGGGCCCTTCCAGTAGTTCGGGTTCCGCTCCATGATGATGACGTTGTTCTTCTGCCAGCCCTTCAGGATGAACGGCCCGCCGCCCGCCGAGTTCTGATTCAGCCACTCCTCGGCCTTGTCGTCCTTGTCCGCCGTCGGGGAGTCGCTCGCCCCGTGCTCCTTGGCGAGCTTCGAGTCCATGATGGCCGAGTTCGGACCGGAGAGCACGGGCAGCCAGTCGGCGAACGACTCGTTGAGGGTGGTCTTCACCGTCATCGGGTCGATGACGACGACCTCCTTCAGCGGGTCCATCATCCAGCCGGGGTTCCCCTTGAGGTTCTTGAGCCGGGTCAGGCTGAACTTCACGTCCTCGGCCGTGAACGGGTTGCCGCTGGCGTGCTTGACGTTCGGCCGGAGCTTGAACGTGTACTCCTTGCCGTCCGGCGAAATCTTCCACTCGGTCGCCAGCACGGGCACGAAGGTGTTCAGCTCCTTCGGGCTCTTGTGGGCGACCAGCGTGTCGTAGGTGTTGAGGTCGACGAAGGCCGCCCCGAACTCGAACTCCCGGCCGGGGTCGAGCGTCTTCACGTCCGACTGGTCGAGGGCCATGATGAGCGTCTTCCCGGCGCCGCCGGTCTGGGCGGTCACCGGCGGGGAGGCGCCCGCGGCGACGAGCGTGACCAGTCCGAGGATGGCGAAGCTGCGCGAGCCGGTCATCGATTCTCCTCCTCTCGAAGGGGCCTCCGGGCTGCTGGGCCGCCGATTGTGCTACGCTGGGGCGCACGCCTACCGCCGGCGCGCGAGGACTCAACTATAGCAGCGGTGCCGAGCGCCAACAAGGGGCCGCGGGGCCGCATCGTCGAAAGCGAGCCGCGCCTGGAGGACGTCGCGGCCCTCGATGACCACCTCTACCGGCACAACGCGGCGGTGACGGGCTGCGACGACGGCCAGTGGCTCGCGGTCTTCGTCCGGGACGGGACCGGCGAGGTCGTGGCTGGCCTGCACGGCTGGACGTGGGGCCGAACCGGCTTCGTGCGAACGCTCTGGGTTCGCGAGGACATCCGGGGTCGGGGCCTCGGCGCGCGGCTCCTGGCGGCGGCCGAGCGCGAGGCCGCCCGCCGCGGCTGCCGCGAGATGCACCTCGACACCCACAGCTACCAGGCGCCGGGCTTCTACGCTCGCCTCGGCTACGCGCGGATCGGCGAGCTGCCCGGCTGGCCGGACGACAGCACCCGCATCTTCTTCCGCAAGGCGCTCTAGGCACTTCGGGGGGTCTCGGAAGACCCCCCGATGCGGTTGTGGGGGCACAGCCGCCGCTCGGAGCGCTGCGCGAAGCGGCTCGCGGCGCCGGGTTGGCGCCGATCAGGACCCGGTGCGTGACCGCGCCCACAGAAGGCGCTCGATCGTGGCCAGCATCGTGTCCGGCTCCACCGGCTTGATGACATGCCCGTCGAAGCCGGCAGCCCAGGTCCTCACCAGGTCCGTGTCGGCCCCGAGCGCCGAGACGGCGATCACGCGGAGCCGGGCCAGCTTGGGCTCGGAGCGGAGCCGCGCCATGAAGCCGAAGCCGTCCATCCCGGGCATCCGCAGATCGCACAGGATCACGTCCGGCGCTTCGGCCCTCAGGACGGTGAGCGCGTCACGGCCGTCCGCGGCCAGGAGCACGCGAGCGCCCTCGTGTTCGAGGAACTGCCGCAGCGCGTCGCGGGAATCCTCGTGGTCTTCGACCACGAGGATGGTGACGCCGTGAAGTCGCGGGTGCGCTCGGCCAGTCTGGGCTGCGCTCAACCCCCCGAACCCCTGCCCTCCCGGTCAGCAGGTGGCTCTTCGGCGAAGCCGACCCTTTGGACTATAAGCGGGGCGCGGGCGCGACGTCAACAAATCAACCACGGGCCAGGGCGGCGAAGCGTCCGAGCCCGCTGGCGCCCCCGGCACGTCTTGGCTAGGATGGGAGCAGCGGCGAACGCCCGAGCCGGGAGCGCGGCGACCCGGAGCGCCGGCCGGCATGGAGGAGAAACCCATGGCAGAGATCGAGCGCATCGACGCCAACGAAGCACGACGCAAAGCCGCCGGCGGGGCCCTGCTGGTCTGCGCCTACGCCGACGAGGAGAAATGCCGCACGGTCAAGCTCGAGGGCGCCATCTCGCTGACGAGTTTCCAGTCACGGGTCGCGGCACTGCCGAAAGACCAGGAGATCATCTTCTACTGCGCCTGACCCGCCGAGGGCAGCGCTGCCGGTCAGGCGGCGCGGTATCAGGCCCGCGGCTTCGCCAACGTGAAAGCCCTCCGGGGAGGCGTCGAGGCCTGGCAAAAGGCCGGATATCCGATGGCCGCGGCCTAGCCGCCGCGCCACCGGCCGGGCCCGCCGATCGGCCGCCGGGCGGTCGCGCTGGACGGTCAGACGAGCCGACGAGGTCGATGAGAGCCTGATCCCGAAAGACGCCGTGTAGGCGAGGAGGAGGACCGTATGGGCGGCTTCGGCAGCTGGCGGAGGGTGTCGACTCCGGTGATCGTGGGAGTGGCGCTGGCCCTGGGGGCGTCGGCCAGTGCCCAGGAGCCGAAGCCGGGCGGCGTCCTGCGGGTCGGCCTCCAGGGTGACTTCACCACGATGGACCCGCACATGTCCACGTCCGCGGAGGACCGCGATCTCTACTACCAGCTCTACAGCCCGCTGGTCGGACTGGACGCCAACCTGAAGATCGTGCCGGAGCTCGCCGAGGCCTGGGAGCAGCCGGATCCGCTCACGTACGTCTTTCGGCTCCGGAAGGGGGTGAAGTTCCACGACGGGACCGACCTGACGGCCGAGGTCGTCAAGTGGAACTTCGAGCGGATGCTCAACCCGGCCACGGGGTCGATCCGTCGCAGCGAGCTCGGGAACGTCAAGTCCGTGGACGTCCTGAACCCGCTCACCGTGCGCATCAACCTGAAGGAGCCCGACGCGGTGTTGCTGGCCACCCTGTCCGACCGCGCCGGGATGATGGTCTCCCGGGCCGCGGTCGAGAAGCACGGGAAGGACTTCGCCCGCAATCCGGTCGGGACCGGCCCCTTCCAGTTCGTCGAGTGGGCGAAGGACGATCACCTGACGGTGCGGCGGTTCCCGGGGTACTGGAAGAGCGGGCTCCCCTACCTCGACGAGATCGTCTACAAGCCGATCCCGGACCATTCGGTCAAGCTCACCGCGCTCCGGACCGGCACCCTCGACCTCATCGACGATCTCCCCCCGAAGGACGTGACGCCACTCAAGGGCAATGCCAAGCTGCGCGTCATCGAAACCCCGGGCCTCGGCTACCGCCGGATCGAGCTCAACCACACCCGGCCGCCCTTCAACCTGAAGGCGCTGCGGCAAGCGGTCGCCTGGGCCATCAATCGGGAGGCCATTCACCGGGCGGTCTTCTTCGGCGCCGGAGCGCCGGCCCAGGGCCCGATTCCGCCCCGGAGCTGGGCGTACGAGCCGCTCCCCGGCTACGGCACGACGCCCGACCTCGCCAAGGTCAAGGAGAAGCTCGCCGAGGGTGGTCAGCCGAACGGCTTCCGCTTCGTCCTGAACGTGGTGAACACGCCCGTGGCCCAGAAGCAGGCGGAGATCATCCAGGACAACCTGAAGCGAGCGGGCATCGACATGGAGATCGCCCTGCTCGAGGTCGGGGCCTTCGACGAGAAGCGGAGGGCCCTCCAGTTCGACGGAGCCGAGGGCCGCTGGAGCGGCCGCGTCGATCCGGACGGCAACATGTTCGCGCACCTGATCACCGGGGGCGCGAACAACTGGGGCAAGTACGCGAACCCGCGGCTGGACGACCTGCTCCGGCGAGCGCGCTCGGCGGCCCAGCCGGGCGAGCGCAAGCGCCTCTACGCGGAGGCGCTCCGGATCATCATCGACGACGTGCCCATCGTCTTCCTTCACCACGATGCGTGGACCAAGGCATGGGACACCCGGGTGCAGGGGTACGTCGAGATCCCGGACGGGCGCATGCGCTTCGAGCGGGTCTGGCTCGGGCGATGAGGCGCGCCCCGCGGCCTCCGTCCGGGTGACCGGGAGTCCGCGGCGCCCCGGCCGCCCCCGTGTCCGCTGCCCCGGCGGGGGGCGGCGGCCAAGCTGAGGCATCGCGTGCTGGGCTACCTGCTCCGCCGGGCGGGGGCCATGGTGCCGGTGATCGCGGTCGTGAGCGTGGTGGTCTTCTCGCTCATCCACCTCACGCCCGGCGATCCGGTCAACATCATGCTCCGCGAGGAGGCGGACCCGGCCACGGCGGCGACGCTCCGGCGCCAGCTCGGCCTGGACCGGCCCTTGCCGCTCCAGTATGCGGCCTGGCTCGGGCGCGCGGTCCAGGGCGAGCTCGGTCGGTCCATCCGCACGAACCAGCCGGTCACGGACGCGATCCGCCAGCGGGTGCCTGTCACGCTGAGTCTCGCCGCGGCCGCGCTGCTGGTCGCGCTCGCGATCGGCCTGCCGGCGGGCATCCTGGCCGCGGTCCGCCGCAATTCGGTGGTCGACGTCGCGGCCACGCTGGTGGCCATCTCCGGTGTCTCGCTGCCGAGCTTCTGGCTGGCGATCCTGCTGATCCTGGTCTTCTCGGTCACCCTGGGGTGGCTGCCCCCGCTCGGCTGGGTGAGCCCCGGCCGAGATCTGGGGGCCTGGGTCCGGTCCCTCGTCCTGCCGGCCGTCACGCTGGGCGTGGCGATCGCCGCCGTCGTCATGCGGATGACCCGGGCGAGCTTGCTCGAGGTCCTCGAGCTCGACTACGTCCGAACGGCCCGGGCCAAGGGGCTCGCCGAGCGACGGATCGTGCTCGGGCACGCCCTGCGGAACGCGCTCATCCCCGTGGTGACGGTCATCGGGCTCCAGGCGGGGGCGCTGCTGGGCGGCGCGGTCATCACCGAGACGATCTTCGCGCTCCCGGGGGTCGGGCGGCTCCTGGTCGATGCGATCTTCCAGCGCGACTTCCCGATCGTCCAGGGAGTGGTCCTGGTCCTGGCCCTGAACTTCCTGATCGTGAACCTCCTGGTCGATCTGACCTACGCCTGGCTGGATCCCCGGATCCGGTACCACTGACGTGTCGGCCGCGCGCTCGCCGGCCCGGGAGTCCTCCGGCTCCGGCCCGCCTGGCCGCCGGCGCGCGGCGGGCCCCTGGGGGCGTCCGCTCGCCCTGGTCGGGCTGATCGCGCTCGGTGGACTGACGGGGGTGGCCCTGCTCGGCCCTCTGCTGGCACCCTTCGATCCGACCGAGCAGGCGCTCGACCGGATGCTCGCGCCGCCCGGCCGGGCTCACTGGCTCGGAACCGACGATCTCGGCCGCGACATCCTCAGCCGGGTGCTGTACGGCGCCCGCGTGTCCCTCGGCGTCGGCGTGCTCGCGGTCGCGCTGTCCCTGGGATTGGGCGTGGGGCTGGGACTCGTGGCGGGGTACTGGGGTGGGTGGGTCGACGGGGCCATCATGCGCGTCATGGATGGTCTCCTCGCCTTCCCCTCGATCGTCCTGGCGCTCGCGATCACCGCCGCGCTCGGCCCCAGTCTCCGGAACGCCATGATCGCGATCGGCATCATCGGGGTGCCCGGCTTCGCCCGGCTCGTCCGCGGCCAGGTGCTGGCGCTGCGCGCGCAGGAGTTCGTCGAGGCCGCCCGGGCCCTCGGGGCGCGCGACGGGCGCATCGTGATCCGGCACATCACCCCCGGCACGGTCGCGGTCGTCGTGGTCCACGCCTCGTTGCGCCTGGCATTCGCCGTCCTGACCGAGGCCGGCCTCTCGTTCCTGGGCCTGGGCGCCCAGCCGCCCACCCCGAGCTGGGGCGCCATGCTGAACGCCGGCCGGGAGTACCTCGAGCTGGCGCCGTGGGTGAGCCTGGCGCCGGGAGCGGCGATCTTCGCCACGACCCTGAGCTTCAACGTCGTCGGCGACACGGTGCGGGACGCCCTCGATCCCCGGTCGCGGACCTAGCCGGCCCGCGGGCCGGAGGGTTCGGAACGCCCCGCGTGAGGCGGCACCAGCGGAGGTTGACTGCTCATCTCCCACATAGCAGAATTCTGCTATGTTCCGAATCGCCATCCGGCCCCGGGCCGCCGAGCAGATCCGCCGGCTCCGGCGCGTGGATGCGATGGCGATCCTCGACGCCATCGAGAGCCACCTGAGAGACGAACCAGAGCGGGTGAGTCGGAGCCGAATCAAGCGGTTACGCGGCAGACCGGACGCCACGTACCGGCTCCGGGTGGGCGAGTACCGCGTATTCTACGATGTGCTCGAGCGACAGGTGGTCGTGACGGCCGTCCTTCACAAGTGGGACACGGCCAGGTTTTACCGAGAGGAGCCGCGATGAAGACGATGACGGTGTTCGAAGCTCGCAATCACTTCGCGAGGACGCTGGAGATCGCCAAAGATGATGTCGTCATCGTGACGCGTAACGGCAAGCCGGTTGCGGCCATTCAGGGCATCGACGACGAGGACATCGAAGACCTGCTCCTCGAGCGCTCCGAGCGCTTCTGGGAGATGATTGCCCGTGCTCGACGGGGGAAGCCCATCGCGATCGAGGCCCTGCGGCGGCAAGTCGCGCCGCCGCGGAAAGGGCGCCGGAAGCCGAGCGGTCAACGAGTGCGCGCGCGGAAAAGAAATGGTGGACAGGGGGAGAATTGAACTCCCGACACCGGGATTTTCAGTCCCGTGCTCTACCAACTGAGCTACCTGTCCACCTGGCGGGAACGACGCCTCACGTTACCAGAAGCCGCCGGGGCTGTCTAGCCGCGGGACCCTCCATCGAGTAAGATGGACCCGCTTGCCGCCCCGCCGGCAACGATTTCACCGCGCGCCAGGAGGATCCCGTGGCCGATCCGAGCGTCGATCCGATCACCGTGTCCGTCATCCAGCACCGCCTGGAGGCCATCGTCCAGGAGATGGGCGAGGCGATGCTCCGAACCTCCTACTCCCAGATCCTCAACTCGAGCCGCGACTTCTCGACGGCCCTCTGTGATGCCGAGGGGCGGCTCTGCGCCCAGGCTGAGCACGTCCCCATCCACGTCGGCGCGATCCCGTGGGCCGTCAAGTCGGTGCGGCAGTTCTTCGGGGACCGGGTGCAGCCGGGAGACGTCTTCCTCCTGAACGACCCCTACCAGGGAAACAACCATCTCCCCGACCTCACGGCCTTCGTCCCCGTCTTTGCCGACGACGTCCTCGTCTTCTGGTCGATCAACCGCTCCCACCAGAGCGACATCGGCGGCGCCACCCACGGCGGCTACAACCCCGGGGCCACCGAGATCTGGCAGGAGGGGATCCGCATCCCGCCTCTCCGGCTCTACGAGGCCGGCGCGCTGCGCGAGGATGTCCTCCACATGCTGGCTACCAATGTGCGCCACCCGCGCGACTTCCGCGGTGACCTGGCGGCGATGATCGGCTCGGCGCGCGTCGGCGAGCGGCGGCTGCTGGCGCTGCTCGGCGAGTACGGCGCCAAGACCACGCAGGCCGCGGTGGAGGCGATCCTGGACGGCGCCGAGCGCCAGACCCGGGCCTGCATCGCGACCTGGAAGGACGGGGTCTACCGGGGCGAGGCCATCCTGGACGATGACGGCCACCTCTACCGGGACATCCACGTGCGGGCCACGGTGACGAAGAAGGGGACGGACCTCACCATCGACCTCTCCGACTCTCACCGCCAGGTCGTCGGGTTCATCAACTCGTCCTACCCGAACATGCGCTCGGCGGTGGCGATGGCCCTGGCCTACCTGATCGACCCCCTCACCCCGAAGAACGACGGCACCTTCCGGCCGCTCACCGTCATCGCCAAGCCGGGCACGGTGGTGTGGGCCAACCCGCCGGCGCCCGTCACCCTCTGCACGAACCACTGTGCCCAGGAGATCGCCGAGGCTGTGATCAAGGCGCTGGCGCCGGCCTGTCCCGAGCGCGTGCTGGCCGGCTGGGGCCGCCGGTTCCGGATCGCCATCCAGGGGACGGACCCGCGCACCGGGCGCCCGTTCATCTGGCACTTGTTCCACGCCCGCCCGGGCGGTGGCGCCTCGGCCGCCGGGGACGGCTGGCCGGCCGCGGGCGAGGGTCAGGCGGCGGGGGGCATCAAGTTCGGGAGCGTCGAGGTGACGGAGGTGCGCTTTCCCCTCTTCTTCCGCCGGCACGAGTTCCGTCCCGACTCGGGGGGTGCCGGCCGGTACCGCGGCGGCGCGGGCTCGGTGCTCGAGCTGGCCGTCGAGATCCGCGATCCGGCGCGCGCCAACACGGCCGGGGACGGCGTCCGCTACCCGCCCTACGGCATCCTCGGCGGCCGGGACGGGCTCCCGCATCGATACCGGCTCCGCTCCCGCGGCCGCCGCGATCGCGTCCTCAAGACCAAGGAAGTCGGCATCCTGGTCCGGCCCGGCGACGTCTTCCACGTCGAGTCGGGTGGCGGGGGCGGCTACGGCGACCCGCGCCACCGCGCGTCCGCGGCGCGGACGGCCGACCGCGCCAACGGGTTCGTGACGTCTCGCGGGACCCGGCGGACGAAGGGGCGCTGAGCCATGTACCGGATCGGGATCGACGTCGGGGGCACCTTCACCGACCTGGTGGCGGTGGACGAAGCGGGCCGCGTCGTGCTGGCCAAGGCCGCGTCGACGCCGGCCGATCCCTCGGTCGGCGTGATGGAGGGGCTCGGGCTCCTGGCGGGCGCGCTCGGTCTGGACCACCGGGCGCTCCTCGGGCAGACGGAGCGAGTCGTCCACGGCACCACCGTGGCGACCAACGCGCTCCTGGAGCGGAAGGGCGCGCGGGTCGGGCTGCTGACGACCGAGGGCCACCGCGACGTCATCGAGATGCGGGAAGGGCTCAAGGACGACCGGTACAACCTCCGCATGCCCGCCCCCGACCCCCTGGTGTCGCGCGCGCGGCGACTCGGCGTGCGGGAGCGGATCCGCGCCGACGGGCGCGTGGCGATCCGGCTGGACCGGCGCTCGCTGGCGGCGGCGCTGCGCCTCCTCAAGCGCCAGCAGGTGGAAGCGATCGCGGTCTGCTACCTCCACGCCTACCGCGACGCGCGGCACGAGCGGGCCACGGCCGCCGCGGTCCGCAAGGCGCTGCCCGGCGTGTACGTCTCGCTCTCCTCGGAGGTGCTCCCGCAGATCAAGGAGTACGAGCGGGTCTGCACGACGGCGGTCAACGCCTACGTGGGCCCGGCCCTCTCGCGCTACCTCTCCCGCCTCGAGCACCGCCTCCGGGAGGCGGGATACGGCGGCCCGGTCCTCATCATGCAGTCCCACGGCGGGGTCGCGCCGATCGCGGACGCGATCCGCCTGGCGGCCGGCGCGGTGCTCTCGGGGCCGGCCGGCGGGGTGGCCGGGAGCCGCTATGCGTCGCGGCTCCTCGGCGAGGGCAACCTGATCCCGTTCGACATGGGCGGGACGAGTACCGACATCTCGCTCGTCGAGGGAGGGGAGGCCCACCTCTCGGCTGACAAGGTCGTCGCGGGCCAGCGGGTGGCGCTGCCCAGCATCGACATCGTGAGCCTCGGCGCCGGCGGAGGGTCGATCGCGCGGGTCGACGCGGGCGGCATCCTCCACGTCGGCCCCCAGAGCGCGGGCGCCGACCCGGGGCCGGCGTGCTACGGCAAGGGCGGCACCGCCGCCACCGTGACGGACGCCAATCTGGTCCTGGGCTACCTCGACCCCGGCAACTTCCTCGGCGGCCGGACCCGGCTGGACGTGCGGGCGGCCGAGCGGGCGGTCGAGGCGATCGCCCGGAAGCTCGGCACCGACCGGATGGCGGCGGCCGACGGCATCCATCGCGTCGTCAACACGCGCATGGCCGAGGGCATCCGCCTCGTCTCGGTCCGCCGCGGGGTCGATCCCCGGCGCTTCGCCGTGCTCGCCTTCGGCGGCGCCGCCGGCCTCCACGTGACCGACGTGGCGCGCCGGCTCGAGATCGGCCGGGTCATCGTGCCGCGGGTGGCCGCGGTGCTCTCGGCGTGGGGCATGCTGGCCACCGACCTCCGCTACGAGGCGGTCCGCAGCCACATCGGGGACGTGCGGCGGATCGGGGCCGCCGAGCTGCGCCGGGTCTTCGCCGAGATGGAAGCGGAAGGCCGGCGGCGGCTCGCCGAGGCGTTCGAGGGACCGGTCGAGGTCGCCCGGTCGGTGGACATGCGCTACGGCGAGCAGATCTTCGAGATCGGCGTCTCGCTCGAGGGCGTCGAGCTGGACGCGCCCGACCTGATGAAGGAGGTCGTCGAGCGCTTCCACCGTCGCCACGAGGAGCTCTACACCTACAGCGCGCCCGACCAGGAGGTCGTCCTGGTGAACGCCCGGCTGGCGGTGGTCGGGGTGCTCCCGGCCCTGCCCGCCGAGCCGGCGCTCCCGGCCCGCCCCGAGGCGCGGCCGCGGGTCCGGCGGCGGGTCTACCTGGGTGGCTGGCGCGAGCTGCCGGTCTTCGACCTCGACGCGGTCGCGCCCGGGCAGAGGGTCGAGGGCCCGGCGCTGTTCGAGACGGCCACGACCACGGTGCTGGTCCGGGACGGCGAGCAGGCCGTGGTCACCCCGCTCGGCTGGCTGGACGTCCGCGTGTCCAGGGAGGCCTCGACATGACGAACCGGTTCCTCGAACCCGACTCGGCCTCGGCGCGGCTCTTCGAGCGGGCCCGCCAGGTCATCCCGGGCGGCACCTCGAAGGCGAACATGCACGTGCGCCCGCACCCCCTCTACATGGCCTTCGGGGCCGGGTGCCGGGTGACCGACGTGGACGGCGTGGAGCGGCTGGACGCCATCGGGAACTTCACCGCCCTGATCCACGGCCACGCCTTTCCGCCGGTGGTGGAGGCGGTGAGCCGCCAGGTCGCCCGCGGGACCGCCTTCGCGGCGTCCAGCCCCGAGGAGGTGGCGCTGGCCGAGCTCCTGGTCGGCCGGGTGCCGGGGCTCGAGCGGATCCGCTTCGGGAACTCGGGCACCGAGGCGGTGATGATGGCGATCAAGGCGGCCCGCGCCTACACGGGACGGGACCGCATCGCCAAGTTCGAGGGCGCCTACCACGGCTACTACGACGACGTCCAGGTGAGCTTCAACTCGCGGTCGCCCGACTGGGGCCCGGACGAGGCCCCGGCCAGCGTCCCCTCCTCGGGCGGGATCCCGAAGCACCGGGTGCTGGAGACGCTGGTGCTGCCCTGGAACGACCGCGACGCCACCGAGCAGCTCGTCACCCAGCATCGGAGCGAGCTGGCCGCGGTGATCGTCGACCCGCTCAGCAACCGCATGGGGTTCATCCCGCCCGCCGAGGGCTTCCTCGCGTTCCTCCGCGCGCTCACCCGGGCCCACGGCATCCTCCTCATCTACGACGAGGTCATCAGCTTTCGGGTCGGCTACACGGGCGCCCAGGGTCGCTACGGCGGGGAGCCCGACCTCACCGCGTTCGGGAAGATCATCGGTGGCGGCTTCCCCATCGGGGCCACCGGCGGGACGGCCGAGGTGATGGAAGTCTTCGACCCGGGGACGCGGGGGCCGCGGATCGCCTCCGGCGGCACCTTCAGCGCGAACCCGGTCAGCATGGCGGCGGGCCTGGCGGCGATGCGCGCGCTCGACCCGGCGGCGTTCGACCGGCTGGAGGCCTTCGGGGCCCGGCTGCGGGCGCGGCTCGGCGAGGTGTTCCGCGCGAGCGGGGTGCCGGGTCAGGTGACCGGCGACGGCTCGCTCTTCCGGCTCCTCCTGACCACGCGGCCGCTCCGGAGCTACCGTGACGCGCCCGACTCGGCCGCCGAGCGGCGGATGGAGCGGCTCTTCCTCCACCTGCTCGAGGCCGGGGTGCTCGTGAACACCAACGGGCTCGGCTGCCTGTCCACGCCCATGACGGACGCGGAGATCGACGAGCTCGCGGTGGCGCTCGAGCGCGCGCTGGGCCGCCTGGCCCGGGAGACCGCCGCCGGTTAGCGCGCACGGGCTACGGAATGAACCCGGGGACGTGACCGATCCCGGCCACGACGTGACGGGCGAGGTTGACGTAGAAGAACCCGAAGACCGCCGCGGGACAGCCGAACGTCAGGAGGTTGACGGGCAGGGCCCGTCTCCACGCGCCAGCCAGGCGCGCGCGGAACTCCGGGACGACGGCCGCGAGAACCGCCGGCGCCACAACCATGGCCATCAGGACGAACACGACCGAGTAGCGCGTCAGCAGGGCCAGCGTGACGAACAGGACGAACAGGCCGCGCGCCCGCCACCTCGCACCGGCGAACCCCGACTCTTCGAGGTCTAGGTAGTAGTAGAGCCCGGCAGGGTCAGGCACGTGGCGAGCGCGTAGGCGCGCACTTCGAGGCCGACGTCGACCGCGCTGGCGGAAAGGCCGAACGCCAGGACGGCCACTTCGGCCAGCCAGGCCTGGCCGACCAGGCGCCCGGCGACCTTTCCCATGAGGGCCGCGGCCACCACCGTGGCCACGATCGAGGGGAAGGCGATAGATGAGGGGGTGATGACCAAGGCGGACGGCCGCCTTCAGGACGAGGTAGTACACTGCCGCGACGAGCGGGAGAGCGGCGGCGTGGGGGCCCCCGCGAGAACGGATCGCCTCATCCGCGAGCCCGAAAGTTCGGCGGCGGGCCGACCACTCTCACCGGCCCCGCGTCCGAAGCTCGAGCCTGGCTCATGGGCGGAGCGCCGCGGCCTTCACCGGACTGCCCGCCATGGAATCGTCCAGCAGGGCGTCCACCGTGGGTGTGGCCGTCACCACCATGAAGATCTGGTAAGAGAAGAGCCCACGGGCCACCTGGATCAGGATGTCGTTCACCCACACCAGGAAACGGGACAGCCTGTTCAACCCGAGCGCCTCGGGAAACGGCGCCGGGATCCCCCCGAGCCGCTCGACCCGGAACCCGCACTGCTCGAAGAGCGCGCGCAAGGTCCTGAACGTGTACAGCCGCGTATGCGTGAGATCCAGGATGCCGCGCTTGCCGTAATTGAAGTTCCCCAACAGCATCTGCAGTCTCACGATCCAGAACGTCACGTTCCCCGTAGTCACGATGAACTTGGGCTCTCGCTTCCGTCCTCCCGCCGACCGCCGGAGGCCCTCCAGAAACCGCTCGGGCTCCTTCAAATGCTCGATGACGTCGAGGAGCAGCACGTAATCGAAGTCACGGAGGTCCAGGCCCAAGGGCGCTCGCTCGTCCCGCACCAGGAAATCCTCGAAGACGCCCGTCGGCCCGGGCGGGAACCGGTCCACACCGACGATGCGGCAATTCTTCTTCGCCAGTTCCCGGGATACGAAGCCCGGACCGCAGCCGATATCGAGCACCCGCGCACCCGCCGGCACCGCGTCGATGGCCACGGTATGCGAGGAGCGGTACCCGAGCTTCACCCGGTAATGCAGGTTGCCGGGTCCCTCGACGTCGAACTTCCGGTCGTAGAGGAGGCCCAGGCCGTGGAGCCGGCTGGCCAGGGTGGTCCGAACGACGTCCTTGGCGTACCGGAGGCCGTTCACGCGGCAGATCTCGTCTCCGTAGTACGTCGGGATGGGGACCTCCTCGATCCGGCAGCGCGCCAGCATGAGCTGGATGATGATCTCCGTGTCGAAGTGAAACAGGTTCGAGTTGTACTCGAACGGCACGCGGGCCAGAGCCGAAACGCGGTAGGCGCGAAACCCGGAATGGAACTCGGACAGCCTCGATCCCAGGAGATAGTTCTGCGTGCGGGTCAGGATCTTGTTCCCGACGAATTTGTAGAGCGGCATCCCCCCTTTCCGGGCGCCGCCTCTGGTGAGCATGCGTGACCCGAGCACGGCGTCCGCCCTTCCGTCGATCAACGGTTGCAGGAGATCGGGGATGCGCTCGGGGGCGTACTGACCGTCCCCGTGCAAGAGGACCACGAAGTCGAACCCGTGGCGCAGGGCATAGGTATACCCGAGCTTCTGATTGCCGCCATAGCCCTGATTATCGTTGTTAAAGAGCAGCGTCACGCGATGCCGGCTTCGCGCCGCCGAGCGGACCCCGACTTCGAAGGTCCGGTCACCGGACGAGTCGTCGATGACGAGGATCTCAGTCGGAAACGCGAATACCTCGGGAGGGATGCGGGCCAACACTCGCTCGAGCGTCGACTCCGCCTCGTAGGCGACGACGAAGATGAGGATCTTTGGTGGCGTCACCCGCGTGACCGGCCCTTGACACGCTTCACGACTCGCTCCTGCGCTCCCAGCCGCATCCTGCATCAATCCCCGATCCGGCCGGATCGCGACGTGCTCAACAGGGCCTTGCTCGAACGGCTACACAGGATGGGCGCCCGGCCCAGCGGCTCGGCCAGCCCGGCCCTCGCCGCGGGAGCCCCGAGGCCGACGGGTCCCTTCGGCCCGCCCCAGTCTACCAGGGCGGCTGCCCTTGGGCCGAGCATCTCAGCCGCGGAGGCGATCGTGGCCGGCTGGCCGCTCCCCCGGCGGTCCGGCCGCTCCTCGCGCGCCTGGCCTGCCCGCCGAGCCGCCCCGCCCCGGCGGGCGCCAGCGTAGCGCACGCGCCGGCGGGTTCCGGCATCGCGTCCCACGCCCGAGTGCCTCCCCGGACGGTCCATATCGCGGATCGCGCCGACGATACCCGGTCCTGAGGCAGGCCGCAAGGGTCGGCGTGCCCCCGGCGAGGACGGGTCTCAGAGATCATCCGGCGGTAGTGCTCGGCCGCGAGACGCGCTCTGGACCATGCGGAAGGACGACTGGCACCTGAAGATTCTCAGTGAGCTGCTGCTCTACCCGATGCGCCGCTTCGCGCCTCAGGCCGACGTGCGCATGGTGGGCGAAATCGGCGGGCGCCAGCTCAAGAGCTACGACATCATCATCGACCTGAGCAGCCAGAAGGGCCCGCGCTTGGTCGCCCGACCAGGAGGTCGTCCTGGTGAACGCCCGGCTGGCGGTGGTCGGGGTGTCCGCCGGTTAGACCTTGCGGAGGGCGGCGTCGATGCGGGCCGTCAGCTCCTTGAGGCTGAAGGGCTTGACGATGTAGTCGACGGCCCCCGCCGAGAGGCCGGCCAGGACGTCGCGCTCGCGACCCTTGGCGGTGAGCATGATGACCGGAATGGCCGAGAGCTCCGGATCGGCTTTGAGCCGCCGCAGCACCTCGAAGCCGTTGAGCACGGGCATCATCACGTCCAGGATCACGAGGTCGGGCCGCTCCCCGGTGGCGAGGGTGAGGGCCTCCTCGCCGTCGCGGGCCCGGAGGACCTGGTGGCCGCTGTTGGTCAGCTTGAACGCCACCATGTCCCCGATCTGCTTCTCGTCCTCGGCCAGCAGGATCTTGGCCATCAACGGTCCTCGGCCAGCATACGCCCGTTCGCCCCCGGCGTCACGGCAGCACCACGCGGAAGCGCGTGCCGACCCCCTTCTCGCTCTCCACGCTGATCCGACCCCCGTGACGCTCCACGATGCCCTTGGCGATGACGAGCCCGAGGCCGGTGCCGCCGGCGTCGCGGACCACCGTGTCCTGGCTGCGGAAGAACTTGCTGAAGAGCTGGGTCTGTTCCTCGACCGAGATCCCGATGCCGGTGTCGTGGACGACGACCTCGAGCTGCCCGTCGGTCCGCTCGGCCCGGACGCCGACCTCGCCGGCCGGCGTGTACTTGATGGCATTGGAGACGAGGTTCGCGAAGACCTGGATCAGACGGTCCCGGTCGCCGACCACCACGAGCCGGTCGGAGATGTGGTCGCGGAAGGACAGCCCCTTCCGCTCCGCCTGCAGCCGGAACGTGGTCACCACCGACCGGAGCGCCTCGGCCAGGTCGACCGGATCGCGCCGGATCTGCATCTTCCCGGCCTCGATCTTCTCCACGTCGAGCAGGTCGTTGATGAGCGCCCCCAGCCGGTCGGTGTTCTGGCTGGCCACCATGAGGAACTGCTGTTGCATGTCGGTGACCGGGCCGGCCTCGCCGTCGAGCACCAGCTCGAGGTGCCCCCGGATGGCGGTGAGGGGAGTCCGCAGCTCGTGGGAGACGGTGGCGATGAACTCGTCCTTCATGCGCTCGATGGCCTTGCGCTCCGTGATGTCCCGGGCGATGGTCGAGAAGCCGGTGATCCGGCCCGCCTCGTCCCGCGTCGCCGAGATGGTGAGCGAGACGTCGATGGACCGGCCGTCCTTGGTGAGGCGCACCGTCTCGTAATTCTCGACGCGCTCTCCCCGTTCGATCCGCACGATCATCTCCCGCATCTCGCCGGCCCGCTCGGGCGGCACCAGCATCGCGAAGGGCTTCCCCCGGACCTCGTCCGCGGAGTAGCCGTAGATGCGCTCGGCGGCGGGGTTCCAGCTGGTGATGGTGAGATCCGGCAGCCAGCTCATGATCGCGTCGTCCGACGACTCGACGATGGAGGCCAGCTGGAAGCGCGCCTCGTAGGCCCGCTTCCGCTCGGTGATGTCCCGGACCACCACCGCGAAGAAGTGATCGTGCTCCGTGCGCACCACGCTGACGCTCAGCTCGATCGGGAAGCGCGAGCCGTTCTTGCGCTGGCCCTCCAGCTCGGTGCGCTGGACACTGGTCGTCTGCAGGCCCGAGGCCGCGGTGGCGGTGGCCGAGGCCGGGATGATCAGGTGCAGGTCCTGCTGGACCAGCTCCGGGGCCGCGTAGCCGAACATGACCTGGGCCGCTCGGTTCACCGAGGTGATCCGCCCCTGGGCATCGACCGTCAGGATGCCCTCGCTCACCGCCTGGAGGATGCCGCGCAGCTGACCTTCCGAGCGCGCCAGCTCGCGCGACCGCACCGCCAGGAGGTCCCGTTCCTGGGCCTGCTCGCCCACCAGCCGCGCATTCCGGACCGCCAGGGCGGCCGGCACCGCCAGCCGCAGGAGCGTCGCCTCGTCGTGCTCCGTGAAGGCCCGGGGCGTCCGGTTCGCCACGTAGATGAGCCCGAGCAGCTCCTGCTCCAGGATCACCGGGACCGCCAGGGCGGCGATGACCGCTTCGGCGGACACGGGGTCCGTGTGGGCGTCGTGGACCCGGGCGTCGTCGGGGTAGTTGGCGACCCGGATCGGGCGCCGCGTCTCCAGCACCCGGCCGGCCAGTCCCCGGCCGGGCTCGATCGTATAGTGTCGCAGGGCGGCGGTCCGCTCACCCAGGAGGGCCACCACCCGGGCGGCGCCCGTGCGCGGGTCGACGGGCGCGATGTAGGCGAGGTCGCTCCGGCAGAGGAGCCGGGCGTGCCGCGCGATCTTCTGGAGCACGGGGATCAGGTCGAGCGTCTCGGCCAGGTCCTGCTGGACCTCGACGAAGGTCTCGGCCTCCCGCCGCGCCCGATTGAGCGCCTCCTCTCGCTGGGTGACCTCGGTGACCATGCGGTTGAACGCCGAGCCGAGGCGCTCCACCTCGTCGCCGGTCTGGATCGTCACCGGTCGGGACAGGTCGCCGGCGGCCATGCGCTCGACGGCGTGAGTGAGCGACGTGAGCGGGTGGGTCATCCGGCGGCCGAGCAGGAGGCTCAGGGCCGCGCCGCCGGTCACCACCACGAACCCGCCGGCCAGGTGGAGCCACCGGGTCCGGCGCTGGGCCTCCTCGTGGGTCCGGGTGCGCTGATCCAGCAGCCCCGCCTCGACCTGGACGAACTCGTCCATCTGCGCCCGGAGCGCCTCGATGGCGCGCCGGGACTCGCCCACCAGCCCCCCGGCGAGCGGCGCCTGACCCCGCTCCATCGCCTCGACGGACGCGCGGGCCGGCCCCTGCCGCCACTCCTCGAGCGCCGTGCCCATCCGGGCCAGACGGGCTCGCTGTCCGGGATCGTCGGAGACGGCCGGCTCGAGCCGGCCGAGTCCCCCCCGGAAGGCGTGATAGCCCTCGTCGACGTCGCGCCGGCTCGGACGCCCCGCCAGCACCGAGTCGGACAGGGCCTGCTGCATCCGGGGCAGGTGACCGTCGAGGGTGCGAGCGAGCGCGATGACCTCGAGGGTCTGCCGGACCTGCCGGGACGCCTCGAGCTGACGCTCGAACATGGCATAGGTCAGGCTCCCCAGCACCGCCACCGGGACCAGGATGATGGCCGTGACGGCGAGGATCTTGAGCCGGATGCTCGGCAGCCGCAGGAGTCGGCCCGGGCCGATCCCCGTCGCCGCCCGTCGTCCTCGGTCGTCGGCGGGCCTCACCTTCACGTTCGGCTGAACCCCCGCCGCTCCATCCGGCCCCAGCCGAGGTCACCGCGCCAGTAATCCCAGAACGCGCGGGCCCGCCACCACGCCGTCGCCTGGCGGTAGCCGAAGTTCTCCAGCACCCCCATGAGGACGAGCAGGGCCAGGTCGCGGATCCGCGGGTAGCGCCGGAACGCCATGTCCTCGAGCAGCACCGCGCTGACGGAGAGCAGGATGCCGTAGAGGATGGCCACGGTCAAGAAGACGAGCATGAAGGCGGTGTCCAGGATGCCGAGAGCATAACAGAGCGGGACGATCAGGTAGCCCGACAGCTCGACCAGCGGGCCCAGCATCTCGAACACGATGAAGGTCGGCATGGCCACCACCCCGATCGTGCCGTACCGCGGCCGGGCGAACATCCGGCGATGGCGCCAGAGGGTGTCGATGAGTCCCCGGTGCCACCGGTTCCGCTGGCGGCGCAGGACACGCAGGGTCTCGGGCGACTCGGTCCAGCAGACGGGGTCCGGAACGAAGCGCACGCGGTACGGCGCGCCCTCTTCCCGGAGCCGGCGGTGCATCCGGACGACCAGCTCCATGTCCTCACCCACCGTGTCGTGGGCGTAGCCACCGGCCAGCATGGCCGCGCGCTTGTCGAAGAGCCCGAAGGCGCCCGAGATGATCAAGAGGCCGTTGACCGCGCTCCAGCCCATGCGGCCGAAGAGGAAGCCCCGGAGGTACTCGACGATCTGGACCAGGGGGAGGAAGCGGCGCGGCAGGCGGACGCCCACCACGCGGCCCGCGTGGATCTCGCAGCCGTTGGCGATCCGGATGATGCCCCCGGTCGCCACCGTCACCCCGGGGTCCTCGACGAACGGACGGACGACGCGGAGCAGCGCGTCGTCCTCGAGGACGGAGTCGGCGTCGATGGCGCAGAAGAGTGGGTAGAGGGAAAGGTTCAAGCCGGCGTTCAGAGCGTCGGCCTTCCCGCCGTTCTCCTTGTCGATCACGACGAGGCTCGGGTACTCGGGCGCCTCGTAGACGCCCCGGATCGGCCGGCACGGCACCGCGTACTCGAAGCTTCGGGGGACGAGACGGAGGCCGAATCGCTCGATCAGCATCTCGAGGGTTCGGTCCCGCGACCCGTCGTTGACCACGATGACCTCGAACTCGGGGTAATTCAGCATCAGGAGCGAGCGGACACTCTCCGCGATGTTGGCCTCCTCGTTGTAGGCCGGGGCGATCACGGAGATCGGCGGCGTGAGGGGCGATCGCATGAGCCGCCGCACGTCCCGCCACTGGGCGGCGCGCAGCGCGCGGCGCGTCTCCCGGAAGCCGAGCAGCATCAGGCAGAGGTACTGGGTATTGATGGCCAGGAAGTACAGGAGGACGAGGTGGTTGTAGGCCAGCGCGATCTGGCCGCCGAGCTCGCCCCAGCTCGAGCCGCTCACGTTGAGGCCCGCCGACGACCGAGGACGACCCGGCGCGACGGGTATCGGCCCGGGCCGGCTCTCATGGGAGGGCCGGGATGACGCTGCGTTCCAGGATATAGCGGGCCATGTCCCGCACCCGCGGCTGGACGTCCCCCCGGGCGTCCTCGAGCGCGGTCTTGCCGTCCGCCCCGAGCTCGGCCAGGGCCACCGCGGCGTGGTAGCGCACCCACCAGTGCCGGTCGTCGAGGAGCGCGCGGAGGCCGGGGACGGAGGCCGGGCTGCCGAGCAAGCCGAGACCCCGCGCCGCGTGGCAGCGGACCTCCCACTGCGGATCCTCGAGCAGGGCGTGGAACGGCGCCAGGAAGCGAGGGTCCCCGATCGCCGCGGCCGCCTTGACGGCCTTCACGCGCATCTCAGGGTCGGGGTCCCGGCAGAGCTCGAGGAGGATCCGGACGGCCTCGGGGGCCCGGTGCCAGCCGAGGAGCTCGACGCCCGCCAGGCGCCCGCGCCGGCTCCCCGTCTGACGGAGATAGGTCCGAATCTCCCGCGCGACCTTGCGGCCCTTCTCGGCCAGGATGTCCTGCGCCTGCCGGGCGACCGCCGGGCTCGGGTCGCCCAGCATCGGCACCAGGGCGGCGAGCGCCTCGCGTGTCCCCAGGTCGCCGATGGCCCGCACCGCCGCCATCCTCACGTCCATGGCCGCATCGGCGAGCGCCGGGACCAGGGCCCGCAGCGTCCCCGGGATCCGCAGCGTGCCGAGGTTCGCGGCGGCCGCGGCCCGCCGGCTCCGGCGGATACTCCGGAGCCCGGCCAGCTCGGTGTCGAGCAGCCCGAGATCCCGATAGAGACGGGCGATCCGCGCGGCCTCCTCGCCCCGCAGGTCGGCGGCCAGGCGCAGCAACACCTCGCGGATGACCAAGGGATCCAGGCGCCGGAAAGCGAGGCGGAGCTCGAGGGTTGCCGCGGGATCGTCGAGCGCCCGGTGGAGCAAGGGAGTCAGGACCAGCTCCCGCCGCCGCGTGTAGGCGGCCAGGAGGTTGGCAATCTCGCGCTGAGCGACGAGGAGGAGGAACAGCAGGAGCACGCCGAGCCCGAGGGCGAGGACGAACCCCACGGCGACCCCGTAGGCGATTCCGAACCGCATGGTCAGAACTCGACGAAGAGCGTCGTCCCGATGCCGTGTTTCGTGTACGAGCCACGCCGGTCCTCGTACGCGTAGTCGAACCGTATTCCGCTCCAGTCGGTGATGCGCCAGATCACGCCGGCCGACACGGTCACCACGTTCACCGCCTGGACGACCTGGATGACGGTGCCGGCCAGGAAGGTTTCCCGCCCATACGCCCCGCCGACGTACACGCTCACGGGCCCCTCGGGGATGAACGTCACCTGCGCGGAGCCGGCGCTCCCGTCGCCGGCGTTGGAGGAGTGGGCATAGTAGTAACGCGCGCGAACGCTCAGGTAGGGCGCCCAGACGAGCTCCACGCCGGGTGTCACGATGTCGGCTCGGACGCCCCCGGGATAGTTCGAGTGGCGGTAGGCGAGGAGCGGCGTGGCCCAGGTGGTCAGCCGGTAGCCCACTTCGGCCTCGTATACCTGGCGGGCGACGACCTCGGCGTCGATCCCGTACGTGAAGGCGCCCGAGAGCGTCACGTCGCCCGGAAGGTTCTGGGCGCCGCCCAGGGAGATCTGGGTGTCGTCGAAATCGAACCGGCGATACTGATCGAGGCCCACGAACAGCCGCGTCGTCTTCGCGACCTGGACGGTGAGGCGCGCCGTGCCCTGATGCCAGTCGCTGAGCCCACCGCTGAGCGTCTCCCAGCGGTAGCCGAGGTCCAGCCGGAACCGGCGGGGGGGCGGGATCGCCGCGATCCGGCGCAGACCTTCGATGGCGTCCAGGTTGCCCGGGTCGAGCTGCAGCACCGCCGCGTAGATCGTCCTGGCTCCCTCGAGATCGTCCTGCCAGAGCCGGAGCTTGGCGAGTCCGAGGAGCGGCGCCGGGTCCTGGGGCGCCACGGCCCGAGCTTCCGCGTACGCGCGGGCGGCGTCCGCGTAGCGCTCCTGCCAGCTCAGGATGTCCCCCAGCGCGAGGAGGGCCTCGGCCGCCCGCGGATCATCGGTCAGGGCCCGGCGAAGCTCCGCCTCCGCCTCGGCGTAGCGCCTGGCGTAGCCGAGCACGCGGCCCCGCCCGATCCGGGCCTCGACGTCCCGCGGCGTGATCGCGAGGACCCGGTCGAAGTCGGCCAGCGCCTCCGGGTGACGTCCGAGCCAGCCCAGGACGCGGCCCCGCTCCTTGCGGGCCTCAAGGTCATCCGGGGTTCCCTCGAGGAGGCTCGTGTAGGCGGCGAGCGCGCCCTCCAGGTTGCCGGCCCGCACGAAGGCCCGCGCCTCCGCCAGCTGGTCCGAGCCCGATGCCTGGGCCCGGGCGATGGCGGCCGGTGTCGCCAGGGCCAGGAGCGCGACCGCGGTGGTCAGGACGCGGCGGACTCCCGTTCGGCGGGAGCCGGGTCCCCTCACTGGGCACGCTCCAGGACGACCGGACGGAGCTCCCGCTGCCGTGCCGGCGCCAGGCAGACCCACGTCGCCACCTCGGCGGGCGCCTCCGCCGCGACGCCCGCGACCAGCGCGCCGGCGAGCGCGGCGACCGCTCTTCGGCGCAGCTCCGTGCTCCGCATCGTCGTGATTGTAATACAGTCGGTTCGCGATTCCGCTTGACAGCCTTTCGCGCGCTGCTACACTGACTGGAACACGGTTTGTCGATGGTTCAGCAATCGCCCGGCTCGGGAGGGGGAGGCCAGGAGATGCAGCAGGGTCCCCCGACCGATCGTCCTCACGCCTCAGGTCATTCTCCGAGCTCTTCCGCCCTCTGGGGGGTGATCCTCGCCGGCGGGGAGGGGATACGGCTTCAGCCGCTCACCCGGTGGATCACCGGAGACAGCCGGCCCAAGCAGTTCTGCAACCTCACGGGACACGGCACGCTGCTGCAGGACACGGTCCGGCGGGTGGCACGCCTCATCCCGCCCGAGCGCCAGCTGCTGAGCTTGACCCGGGGACACGCGCGATTTTTCGAGCCGCTGATCGGCGAGTGCGGGCGGGTCCAGCCGGTGGTGCAGCCCGAGGGCCGAGGCACGGCGCTCGGGGTGCTCTACCCCGCCCTCCACGTGGCGACCGAGGACCCGGGCGCCACCATAGCCGTGTTCCCCTCGGACCACTTCGTGACCCCGGCTGATCGCTTCATGGAGGCCGTCGCGGCCGCCGCGGCCGCGGTGGAGCAGCATCCCGAGACGATCGTCCTCCTGGGCATCCTTCCATCCTACCCGGAGACCGAGTACGGCTGGATCGAGCCCGGCGACGCGCTCGATCGGCGTGGCGCCGGCCTCGTGCGCCGCGTCCGCCGCTTCGTCGAGAAGCCCACCGCGCTGTGGGCCCGCTCCATGCTCCGCGCCGGCTGGCTCTGGAACACCCTCGTTCTGGTCGCCAAGGTGGCCCACCTCTTCCAGCTGGCCACCCGGCAAATGCCGGACACCGTCCGCCCGCTGCTCCTGGCGTGCGACGCCATCGGCACGCCCGCCGAGGAGACCCGGGTCACCCGGGCCTACGCCGAGGCGGCTCCCGCCAACCTCTCGCGCGACTTTCTCGAGCACTCCCGGGAAGCTCTCGGCGTCCTCGAGGTCCGGGGGGTGACGTGGAGCGACTGGGGCACCCCCCGCCGTGTCGTCTCGACACTCACCCGCCTGGACGAGCACCCGACCTGGCTGACCGACGGCCTTCGCAGGGAGCTCGCGCGCGTCGCCAGCGGTCCCGCCGTCCCGTCCCGGCGGGCTCGATCCGAGGGGTCGGACATCCGGCCCGTCGGCGCCGCCTGAGCGCCGTTCCGTCTCGGCCCGACCACGCCGTGACGCGGATCGTGACGGCGCTTCCTTCCCGCGTCGGCCGATCCGAACTTGGTATCGGCTTTGCTCTGCCCGGGAGCCAGCGGGGTGGCCACGCCGATGCCGGCTTCGGCGGCGCGGGCCTCGATCGACCCGGCCCGGCTCCCTGAGATCGCGGCGCCCGGCGCCCCTCCTCCACGTTTCCTTCTCCCCCTGCCTCAGCGGCTTCGGGTTGGGATTTTCCCCGGGGGCGCCGTTTCACGCCCGAGGGCGGCTCGCCGCCTGAGCGGCAGTGGGAGGCTCCGCCGGCAGGAATTGCGCGTCTGGCGCCGCTGGCTTGTATTTCTGGCAAGGCTCGACGGGCCATCATGAAATTCCGGGCGCGCACTCAGTGCCGTTGCAGACTTTGCCGTGCCGCATTGACTCGCGTGCTGACACTGTGACGGAATTTCTACGCCGCTTCCGGCGAGGGCCTGACACTCTTGCGCGGTCCGATGGGCGGCATCGGCTTTGCTACCGAGAGTTGTTGCAATGTTTCAAATGCGATCCCGATGGATAGAAAGGATTGCACGCCCACGATGGACCTGTGGGCCCTCGGTGGTGCGAAGAGAAG